>DATMKO010000072.1:0-12670 GCA_035571175.1 Steroidobacteraceae bacterium
TCCGCCTTGAGGCCGCTTGGTTCGACCGATACCCGGCTCCAGACAATTTCTCCCGGTTTGCTAACGCCCTTGATGGTTCCGCCCCCGAGGCGAAAGTACATGGGCGGCTGCCGTTCGCTCACCGCTTCGGCATACCCACCCGCGAGATGTGCAGGAGGAAGCGCGCCGGAAATCTGCAGCGTCCACACAAACCGGCGAGCTGCTCCCGTTCCGTAGAACTCGCCATAACGCACATCGTGAAGCGTGGTCTCGGGCGAAAGCTTGAGCTGCCGCCAGATCCGGTTCGTGACCAGTGCATCGAGTCCCGCGCACTCGTCCACCTCATTGAAATGAGGCAGTGCACGACCGTCGTACAACAATTTGCCATCGCGCCCCTTCACCGGAGGACGATCCACATTGTTGAGCAGGCCCTCCGCGAGATCGGAGGCGACGGTCAGATCTTTCAGGCCTTGCTGATATTGGATGCCGATGACATCGCATCCGAAGTCATGCGAAATGCGCAGCGCCGCGATGTACATCTTGCATTGCTCCAGGACCTGCGCCTCGGTCAGGTCCACCGCCGGATCTTTCCCGAGTGCAAAGCGCATCGAACGCGCGCGCAGCCAGTCATACACCGCGCGCGCTTCGGAATCCGCCGTATCCCGCATCTCGGCGTACAGCCCGGCCTGGCTCAAGCGTTCTTTGAACACTCCCATGCCATGCAGGTGCTCGTCGGGGATGATGGCGTTGTACATTCCCATGCAGCCTTCATCGAATATGCCGAGGATGGCTCGGTCCTGGCGCAATTCGCCCGCCAGCCGCGCGCCCAGCGCTTGCAGGTCCGCCGGAATTCGCGCCGCCGTGTAAGACTTTACATGTCCTGAATTGTGCTCAAGAGGCTCGCCGTTCAACCAGCGCTCGAGGCCGGTGAGAAAGAAAGCATCGTCGAAATCGGCGCTCCAGAGCGAATCGAATTTCACTCCCGCCTTGCGCAGCGACGCATTGAGATTCAATAAGCCGACCAGACCTGGCCACTCGCCGCTCCAATTCGCCACCGTCAGAATCGGTCCCCGATGTCCCATGAGTCCGGCCAACAGATGCTGGCTGTATTGCCATACCGCCTCGACCACGATTAGCGGCGCATCCTTGGGGATCGAGCGGAAAACCTCGATTCCGCGTTTTTGACTGTCGATGAAGCCGTGGCCCTTGTGTGGGTCAAATTCGTGTCCGCGCCGCACTTCATGGCCGAGATTTCGCACCGCACTCATTACCGCGCCTTCAACGCGCTCCTGAGTGGGCCAGCACTGCTGATTGGCAGACAACCGTAAATCGCCGTTGGCAACCACAAAAACATTGGCGGACATGACTATCTCCTGGAAGGCTATGCCCTAAATCACTTCCAGGGATTCGCGGCCGGGAAGCTCAGGGAAAATAACCGTCGGTAACGATTGATACCAAAATGCGACCGAAGCGATGTCGTCCTGCAAAGGCAGGTATTGCCGATCCGGGGTCGAGCGCCAGCCCAGCGCCTGAATGGTAATTCGCAGGTCCTTCTCAAAGCGCACCGGGTCCATGATATGCCAGCGATACATGCCGAATCGGGTTTGCGATTTGTAGACACCGTCGGGACGAACCACTTGGGCAAGCCCGGCATAGGGCGTACAGAATTCCCGGTACGCACTGGCGTGCTCCTTCTCCAGCACACCGACGTCGAAGTTGTAGGCCCCGCAGAAGTAATCCTCGGTGCCGGTGCCGCAAATCGTTGGGAATTCCTTGTCGCCGTCCATGTAGAATTTGATCTCGCCCTCGCCCCACCACCCGGAGCTATTGACGCCCCAGGCCATATACGTTCCGACGTAATGTCCCCGGCCCTTCACGCCGTCAATGATGGTGTACACGCTTTTGTAAGGCAGCGGATTGACGCGGCGAAACTGTGCGTGCAGGTAAGCGGCATCATCGGGGATCGCCGTCAAAGCATAGGTGATTTGGTAGTAGACGTAGATTTTTTCGTCGCTCAAGTTGCTCAGCGTCAGTTGCGCGCGGCGCCGAAACGGCATTTCCCAATAGCAGTTGAATCCGCGCGCCGGATTCACGCACACGGCGAGGGAGGATACCGGCGCGAACGTCTCCCAGCCGTTGGCGAAGAAGTCGCCGACCGGGCATTCGATGGACGGGTGCGGCTGGCCGTCCCAGAATGCGCGCAGTATGGTGTGGCGCCGCTTGCCCTGCGCCAGGGTCATCCAAATATGTTGGATCGCGCCCATGCCTTGGATATCCGCCAGCGTGTGGGTGGCGCCGGGTTCGATGACGACGAAGGGCGAGATCTTCCAGCCCTGCCCTAAGCCGCGCGCCGCGTGTGCCGCCGGCCCGTCGACGGACATGCCGCCCCTGCCCTTTTCGCCACTGGTCTGTTCGGGACAGATTGAGCGCGTTTGCGCGCTGGAAAGCCGCGACAGATTTCCAAGATGCAATCCCAAGCCGGAGAAATCCGTCATCGCTTAGCTCCATTTCCGCTAACGGCTATCGGGAATCTTCCGTTCGCCCGTGCGTTGATTCACCAGCACCTTCCACGGATAGTGATCGCCTTCGCCGCCGGAACCGATCGCTTGTAGATGGTTGGTCACGGCCTTGCGCCAACCCTGCGAGGTGTTGGCCGTGGTCATGTGCGGCATCTTGGAATGATGAAATGTAACGTCGCCTCGCGCAATGGGACAGACGATCATCCGCGACTCGTCGACCTCGCACTGGATCAGATCGCTCTGCATGCCGGGCACTGCGTGGTGCGGGAGGACACCTTGCAGGTGCCCGCGGTCTATGAAGTGCATGCATCCATTCTGGATGTCGACGTTCTGCAGCGGGATCCAGCCGGTAATGCCCCGATCATCAAGATTGCGTCCCCAATACGCCTCGTCCTGGTGCCAATTCGTCGGCACGCTCTTGCCCGGCGGCTTGGCGAGAAACTGGTCGTACCAAAAGGACAGCTTCAATCCAGAGAGATCTTCCGCGAAGCTCGTCAGCCACTTTCGGTAAGGCGCATTGGCAATATCCTTCCACACAAAGGATGGCGAAGATTGCACGATGCGAAATGAGCGGTTCTGCAGAGCTTCTTTATCGTCCCACGCCCAGTCGTTCGCGTATTTCTGCTTGTCATCCATGATTCGATCACAATACCGGTCGATTTCATCGAGGTCCGCCTGCGGTACGGCATCTATAACCACAAGATAGCCGTGCTCGCGGTAAAACTTGATCTGATCTTGAGTGGCTTTTGGAAAGGGCATGAACTTAAATCCCGACCGCGGCACGCAGCGCCGCCGTCCAACCGGTCCAGCGTTTATCCGGCCCTAGCAGGCCGTCCCACACCATGTTGTTGCAGACATATGCAACGGCGATCCCGAGTTCCGGATGGGCAAATGCCATGCGTCCGCCGGCGCCCGCATGTCCGAAGGAACCGGGCCCGAACATCGGTTCGGCGCGCCGCGGCAGTTCGAAGCCAAGACCGAAGCGCTGCGGATCGCCGCTGCTGAGAGCGCTAAGTTCGTCAGGGCCTGTGAGCGTGTCCGTTTGCGGCGTCCGCGCCTGCTGCACGGTGCTGTCGGCGAGCAGGCGCACGGCATCCACGGTGCCGATCATCGCGGCGTACATTTTGGCCAATGCGCGCGCATTGCCGATGCCGTTGCCTGCCGGCAATTCGGCGGCGCGCGCGCGCCGGTCGGTATTGGCCGTGTCGATGAAACCCTCCGTCGTCACAATGCTTTGCAGCAGTACTCTTGCCACGCGCGTGCTGGTGTCGACGCCGCGTGCGGCGAGCAGATTCGGCCATGGGTTCGGTGTGCTCGATGCACCCACCGCTCTGAAGTGCGGCGCGTAGCGGGCCTCCTGTTCGGCGGGCAAGCCAATCCACATATCGATTTGAAGTCGCGCGGCCACTTCCTTGGCGAAGAACTGCCCCACCGATTGTCCCGACAGGCGCCGAATCAGTTCCCCGACCAGAAACCCGTAGGTCACTGCGTGATAAAAGCTCGCTCGGCCGGGAGTCCACAACGGCCGCATATCCGCAAGCGCGTCGACGCACTTTTTCCAATCGAACAAGTCGCCTGGGCCAATGTTCGCCTCCGGGTCGAAGCCGATCAATCCCGCCGTGTGGCTGAGCAGCTCGCGAACCTGGATCCCCGACTTGTCATTTTTCGCGAATTCCGGCCAGTAACGGGCAACCGGTGCGTCGTAGTCGAGTAGGCCGCGCTCGGCCAGTATGTGCGCACAAAGCGCGACCGCGGCTTTGGTACAGGACATCAGCATCGAGATGGTGTTTTCGCCGTACGGGCGGGCGCGGATCTTGTCCTTGCCGGCCCAGAGGTCGACTACCCGCGATCCACCGCGATACACGCAGAGCTGTGCGCCCCCCTCATCGTTGGCCTGCGCTTGCGCAAACGCGTCGCGCACCGCCTCGAAGCCTTGCGCCACGGAACCGCCAACCGCAATCATGCTCGTCCTCATGTAATTGCTGCTTCTTGTCACCCACGTCCTCAAGGACGCTTATGTGCGCACCCAAATGTGGCATGTCCAATCACTCATGCTCACTATCGCACACCATGAGCACTGTTCCAACGGCGCCCATCGTTGATATCCCTGCCGTACAATGAGTGGTCGCCCGGGCCCGGCGCCTGAACTGACCGAAACGGGGCGGGAAATGTCTCGTCTGGCCTACCCAATGAAGCAACAATTATCTGCTCACTAACGCGCAATTTCGTGCATACACGGTCATTTTTCGTTGACACTCTGATTGTTACTGTGCTTAGATCCAGCAAAGGCCGCCATTCGAGTCGGAAGAAGGCGAGATTGCCATTTGCCTTCGTAATCGGCGCCAAGAATAAGTTTGGGTCCGGATTTTCGGGGGGAGTCATGGCTACACCTAGCATTCGTACCAACTCGTTTTCCGTTTGCGCCTTGCCATTCATTGTCGCGGCAACCGGCTCGCTGGCGGTTTTTGATGCTCACGGGCAAGTGGCGTCAAGCAGCGCGGCGGACACGAGTCCCCTCGCCGAAGTCGTAGTAACCGCCGAGCGCCGCTCGACAGATCTTCAGGTCACGCCGGTGGCGGCTAGCGTGCTGTCCGGCGAGGAACTGCTGACCAGAAGCGTGAACACCGTTGATCAGCTGCAATTCACCACACCGTCCCTTACCGTGAACGATTTCGGGCAGGGGATCATGTTCAATATCCGTGGCATCGGCAAGGGTGAAAGCAACGTTCAGACACCGTCGGGCATCGTGACCTATCGAGACGGTGTGCCGATTCCCGGCACGTTTGGCAACAACGAACCCTACTACGATATCGCTTCGATTGAGGTGTTGCGCGGGCCGCAAGGAACCTTTTCGGGTGCCAACGCCACGGGCGGCGCCGTTTACATCACGGAAAAGAATCCCGACTTCAACAGCATCAACGGCTACGCGCAGCTGCAATACGGAAATTACAATGACAGAGGATGGCAGGGTGCCATCAACCTGCCGGTCACGGATACGTTTGCCGCCCGCATCGCCGTCAATGGCGAACGCAGGCAAACGTTCTACAATCTTAGCGGGCCGTACACCGGCGATCCCGGGATCATCGATTCGAACAATGTGCGCGTCAGCTTGTTATGGCAACCGATCAATGCGCTCAAGATCCTGGTAAAGACGGATTACAGCGACATCAACAACGGCGGATTCCCGAGCCAGCCCTACAATAAGCCGGGAAGCTTATTCGACGTCTCCACCGACATCAATGCGTATGCTTTTGACGAGATCACCCGATCGGTGGTGGATGTCAGCTACACGTTCGCTAACGGTGACGTGCTGCGCTCGATTTCCGGTTACGAGCATGCGCGCGCGGCCCAGAACGTCGACCTCGACGGCACCAATCGAGGCTATCCAACCTCGGCAACCTTCTCCGACCTTGGCCGCCTGGAAACTTATTCTGAAGAGCTGAATTTGTTGTCGCCGACCGGTGGCCCCTTCAGTTGGATCGTCGGGGCATTTTTCCTGCATGAGGTCGACGAACTGCCGCCCGGCAACGGCTTCAATATTGATATTTTGCTCACCACTCCGTACCCAGCGCCTTTGCTGCCGTTGGTCAATGTGAATCTGGATTACAACACTCCCAAGAAGCACGAGGGCGTGTTTGGGCAGGTGTCATACAAGTTTACCGATCAATGGCAACTTCAAGTCGGAGCACGGTATAACCATTCGACATTCGATTTGACCGACATTCAGACCACCAACCTGCTATTTCCTCCGCCACCCGTGGCGTTGCCCGCGGCGAATTCGTCGAGCGAGTCCGATTCGAAGCTTACGGGGAAAGTTGACTTGGACTACCAACTCGACCCGAACAATTTTCTGTTCGCGTTTGTCGCGACAGGCCATAAGGATGGCGGGCTGAACACCACCGCGGGCGAACCCCCGGTGATCCAGCCTGAGAACCTGACGGATTACGAAGTGGGCTGGAAGTCGACTCTCTTCGATCGCCACATGCGCACTCAGGCGGGCGCCTTCTACACAACTTACAAAGACTTCCAAGTCAGTCTTCCTGATCCGGCCACTCAAACCGCGCCGATCTTGAATGCGCCGAACGCCAAGGTATACGGAGTGGAGTTTCAGGCTCAGGCGGATTTCGGCGATTTGTCCTTCGACGCATCGTGGTCCTATATCCACGGGCGTTTTGGAAATTTCTATGCCATCGATTCACGGATATTTGCGGCGCCCTATCCTCCCTGCAATTTGAGCGGCGGCCCGGCGGGCGCCACCGGCTGCAGCAATCTCAGCGGTAATACGCTGCCCAACTCGCCGACCTGGACGGCGAACGCCGGCGTGCAGTACCGGTTTCATGTCGGCGCGGACCAAACTCTCACGCCGCGGTTGGACTATGCTTTTGTGGGCTCGCAATGGGCGACAGTATTCGAGAACGAGACGTTTGCGGATCAATTCAGCTCGCGTAGTCTGCTCAACGCGCGCTTGAGCTACGATATCAGAAAGTTGGATGTTTCCCTGTATGCCACCAATCTGACCAATAAGGAATATGTCAGCGCGCAAGGTGTCGGCCTGCCGCCGCCGGTTCTATTGATTGCCGGCCCACCGCGCCAGTTTGGAATTCTCGCGAGGCTGAGTTTCTAGGCGCCACGGATGGCACAAAAGGAAGGTGTCGGGACCGCGGTCAAAGTAGTCTATGCCACCGGCGCTGCGATCGACGGCGTCTCAAACTCGGTGTTGCCCACGTTTTTGTTCTTCTATTTGACGGCCGTTTGCGGACTCGGGGGGACACTTGCGGGTTTCGCACTTTCCTGTTCGCTGGTCATCGACGCCGTGGCCGACCCGTTGATCGGATCGCTGTCGGACAACACCATTTCACGCTGGGGTCGCCGGCACCCTTTCATGCTGGCAAGCGCGCTGCCGATGTCGATCGGACTCGGATTGCTGTTTTCCATTCCCGTCGGATTGTCCAAGTGGGCGCTCTTTACTTATGTCGTTTTGACCCTGCTGGCACTACGCCTGGCAATATCCGCTTGGGTCCTGCCCTACCAGGCGTTGGGCGCGGAATTGGCGGACGACTACGATGAGCGCTCCACGATCGTGGCATATCGAGTTTTTTTTGCCATGCCTGCGGTGGCCATTTGTCTTTCCCTCGGTTTCCGGGTCTTCCTGCGCGGAACTGATGGACTGCTCAACCGCGCCGGATATGTGCCGTTTGGTTGGGCGTGCGGGTTTTTAATTCTGCTGAGCGCTTTGACTGCAACCCTGGGCACACGCCGACTTATCCCGCGCCTTCACCAGCCGCAACGCACGCCAAGTTCGGTTTCGAGATTTTTCAGGGAGGTTCGTCAATTGTTGCGCCACCGCGCATTCTTGATCTTATCCAGCGCCGCCACGATTTTCTTCATTGCGCTGACCGCAAATGCGAATCTGGGATTGCATGCAGGAAAGTTCTTCTGGAAGTTGCCGAATAGCGTGCTTCAAGCCATGTCGCTCGCATTGTTTATTGCACCGATTCTCGGCATATTGTTGGTCGCCGTCTGCGGCCGGCGATTCGAAAAGCGAACCTTTGCAATCGCCGCACTGGGATATATTGCAATTAGCCTGTTCGTATTGCCGATACTGAAGATCGTAGGGATCCTGCCTGAAGGCGGGCTGGGCCTTTACGTGCCGCTCGTCCTCAATAGCGTGCTGACCGGAATGTTCGTCGGCAGCGCCACCATCGCGTATCAGTCGATGTTCGTGGACGCCGCAGACGAGCATGAAGTGCTGTTCGGAGCGCGCCGCGAGGGCTTGTTCTATGCCGGCCTTTCGCTCGCCGTCAAGTGCGGAGCGGGATTGGGCGCGTTGCTTGCCGGCGTCGCGCTCGATTTGATTGGCTTTCCTTCGGACATCGCCAGTCGCAGCGCCGCATCTGTCGAAATACCGGCGAAAACCATCAATCACCTGGGATTGGCATATGGCCCCGGCGCTGCATTGATCGGGTTTATCTCCGTCGCTTTGATGTTTGGCTACCGGTTGAACCGCAGCGAATACGCACGCATTCGCGGTGAACTCGATCGGCGCGCGGAAGTTGCGCGGGCAAGCCTCAGCGCGCGGACCACCTGATCGATGGTTGGGGACTTACGTGCGCTCACTCACGCCCTTTATTTGGACACCCAAGCAACCCATTCATCTTTTCAGCCGCGGCGGCATGCCGGCACGCCAAGAAGCTCAGAACCGCTGGTTTCTATTTCGCCGCCTGGTTGATCTTCCCGCCTTGCCTGAACACGCGTCCATGAAAATCACTACCGACGGCCACTATGTGTTGTTCGTCAACGGCACGCGTCTCGGTCGCGGTCCGGTGCGGTGTAATCCTCTCTATCAGCGCTACGATACCTACGACCTCACTCGGCATTTGACAGCAGGACGCAATGTGTTGGCGGTATTGGTGCACACTTATGGCGCCGATGCAGCTTTCTATGAATTGCCCAAAGGACTGCACCTTAGAACGTTTGGCGATGGCGGCTTGTGGGTCGAGGGTGAGGCGCTGATCGGCTCGAGCAACATTCCGCTGCGCAGCGACACCGATTGGCGCGTTTTACAAAGCGACGCATGGCTGCAAGACGTGCCCCGCACCAACAACAGCCTTGGATTTGTCGAGGTGCTCGATGGCCGTAAGTTGCCGGAGCGCTGGACCATGATCGATTTCAACGATTCCGGCTGGGATCATGCGCGTGAACTCAAGTCGGGGAATGGCCCCTGGGCCGAGACTGGGGCGTTCGAATTGGCGCCATTTGCGACCCTCATGCCGAGCGGCATTGAACACCTGGTCGACGAACCGGTTCATGCCCGGCGCATTGTGTGGGTGAAGGGACAGGTGTCGGATACGGCATTGCCCGTGCAAGAGCGGGCGTACCGTGAACGGTTGGTTCCCGCGCACCAAGGGGCGATAACCGAACCCGAGCAGTTGCTGCGCTTCGCTGACGGTAATTGCGTGATACGCACGCAGAGCGGTACAGATGTCAGTGTGCTGCTCGATTTCGGCCGCATACTCACCGGCAGGCCGCGTATCCAGCTCGATGCCCGGGGCGGCGAAGCCGTGGAAATCGCGTGTTGCGAACGACTGCCGGGAGAGTGGGATGCCGCGGGGCCAGCGATCGATGCGCGCATCACGCCGGTGTCTTTTCTCGGCGGCGACCAGCATGTGTGCCGCTATATTGCGCGACCCGGTGCTCAAGTGTTTGAAACCTTTGAATGGTGTGCAATACGATGGATGCAAGTCACCGTTCGCGACGCGCCCGCCGGCCTTCGAATTCGAGGACTAGGCGCATCCTTCACGCATTACCCGGTTGAGGAACGCGGCAAATTTTCCTCCTCCGATCCGTTCCTCGATGAACTGTGGTCGACCGGCGCCTACACCTTGATGCTTTGTATGCACGATGCATGGGAGGATTGTCCCAGCCGGGAGCAGCGCCAATGGCTCGGCGATGCGACCGTCGAAAGTCTGGCAGGACACGCTGCGTTCGGCCCCTGCGTCGCGCCTCTGAACGCCAAGTTCCTGTTGCAGGCCGCCGAGAGCCAGCGGCCCGACGGTCTTACGCAAATGTTCGCTCCCGGGGATCACGGTACGGACCGGGTGGTGATCCCGGATTGGACTTTGCAATGGATTCTGAACGCCGGCGATCACTATCGGTTGACGGGCGACAGCGCAACCGTTGATGCGATTTTTCCTTCCATTCTCAAGGCGCTGGCGTGGTTCGAGCGATTGCTCGACGAGCATGGCCTGATCTCGGACATGCCGGACTGGCATTTCATGGATTGGGCGGACCTTGGCCGGTGCGGCGAAGCCGCTGCCTTGAACGCGCAGTTAGCCGGCACCTTCGAGGTTGCCGCGCAGCTGGCAGAGATCAGCGGCTGGCAGCGCGAAGCGCAGCGCCTGCGTGCACGCGCCCGCCGAATCGCGACAGCTCTCAATGATCGCCATTGGGACGAACGCCGCGGTGTTTACGTGGACGTTGTCGAATCAAAAACGGGAGCGCAGCAGCTCAAGGTTTCACAGCATGCAAATGCGGCGATCGCCCTGTGGACTGACCCGCCGCCGGAGCGAATCCGGCGCGCACTTGACCGCATCACCGAAAGCCATCGATTGACATTTACTGCAGCAAGGCCGATCGCGCCGCGCGGTGATACACTCGATCCCGAACATGGAGTGGTGGTGGCCAATACTTTCTATGCGCACTTCGTGTACGAAGCACTCTGCAAACATGGCCGGCTCAAGGATGCGCTGCGCATGATGCGCGAGCGGTTTGGACCGATGCTCCGACGGGGCGCAACCACGCTATGGGAGAGCTTTGAACCGAGCGCAAGTTTGTGCCATGGTTTTTCCGCATCGCCGACCTATCAATTGAGCCGCCATGTGCTTGGCGTCGCACCGGCAGAACCAGGATTTGCCGCCGTGGATTTCTCACCCGACTTGGCGGACCTTGAGTTCGCACGCGGGGTGTTTCCGACGATAGTGGGAGATATCGAAGTCGAGCTCGTACGAAACGACGGCGGCTTCGAGGCGCGAGTGCGCGCACCCGAACATGTGCGAGTGCACGTCAAGGCGGCAAAAGGCTACACGCTTCGCGCGGCGACGGAACACTCAGGAGAACTGATGGCGCAATACGCGACCGACTCCCCCAGCTAGTCCGAGTACGCGAGGGTCACTGCATTGCGGGCGCATGCGAGGACGGCGCGCCGCGCGTATCGCCGGCTTCAACTCTGGCAATGATGACGTTCACGCCGGCACGACGAATCGGCTCCAGATCCGATTCGCTCGCCGCGTCGTCGGTGATGAATGCAGAGATGTTCTCGAGAGACAGCACCACGATTGAGGAGTGTTTGCTCAGTTTGCGGCTGTCCGCCATGACGATCACTTGCTCGGTGCGTTTCAGCAAGCGCGCCTCCGCCTGCACGATCAGCGGATCCGCCTCCATGACCCCGTGCCGATTGATCCCATAACACCCTACGAAGGCCTTGCGTGCCCAGAAATTGGCCGTGGCGTCATGTTCGAAGGGGCTCAAGATGATTTTTTGTTCGCGGTACACCGTGCCGCCCGGCATGCTGACTCTATTGCGGCTGGTCGCGACCAGCTGCGTTACGATGGGCAACGAGTTCGTCAAAATATCGAGTTGCCGGAGTGCAAGAAACTCGACCAAGGCATATGTCGTGGTGCCCCCGGCGATGATGATGCTGTCATTGTCGTCGATGAGACTGCTTGCGGCTCTGGCAATGGCGCGTTTTTGAGGGACAGCGACCTCCTCGCTCATCGCGAAGGGCATTCCGACCAGGTGTGCCTCGAGACGCGGATTGATTGCCTCGGCGCCGCCGCGCACGCGCCGCAGCTTCCCCTCCTCGGCTAACGCGGCAATATCACGGCGAACCGTGGCGTCGGAACTACTCAGCAATTCCACGAAATCCCCGACGCCCACGATGGAGCGCTCCTCCAAAAGCCGCAGGATCATCCGATGACGTTCCGCTTCCAGCACCTCAATTCCCTCCAATCGCGACGCGCGCCCGATTCATTTCGCATCCTATCAATTTATCGCCCTGCATCGGTCATAAGTCTTCAACTGCATTCTCGGCCGCTTCGCGCCAGCGAGCGCGATATTCCGCCATGTCCACCGCCAGCGGCGGAACCCGGCGCAATGGCGCGGATCGGTTTTGACCGGCATTTGCCAGACGCAGCGCGCCGTGCGCTACGCCGTCCTCATCGCTGCCAATGAGCACGATCGTCGCAGGGCGCAGGTTGGCGAGGGCTTGCGCGAACACCGGCGCCGCCGCGAACCTGCCATCGATCAGCAGCGTATCGTTGCTGCCGATCAAATCGAGACAAACATCGGCGATCATTGCCGCGTACAGATGCGCAAGTGCCATGGGATCGCTGCTGTTCAGCCGTGGCTCGAGGATGCGCGAGTTGGCTGTCGGGAAAGGCCCAACGCCGGGTACGCAGGAGGGAATGATCATTTCGCCGGCGTCGACCGCCTTGATGGCAAATGAAACACGGCAAGCATCAACGGCGGAGTCGGCAAGGTCGGCGCCCGCCAGGATTTCGATCTCGCGACCGCCCATGAATCGCGACGACGGAATGGGCGTCCCGGCAAAGTCGACATTCACGAGGCAATCGCGGGCTTCCGGGAGCAAGGCGGTGCGAGCATCGCTGCCAATC
>DATMKO010000073.1:0-3418 GCA_035571175.1 Steroidobacteraceae bacterium
GCCATTGGACAGCCGTACCTACGGGGGCAGTTTCCTCTATCACCTGGACAACGATCGCGTCTACGCCGGATTCGTGGTCGGCCTGGATTATGAGGATCCGCGCCTCAAGCCCTTTGAGGCCTTTCAGCAGTGGAAGAATCACCCCTCGGTCAAGAGCCTGCTGAAGGGCGGAGAAATCATCGCCGGCGGCGCCCGCACCATCATCGAAGGCGGCTATCAGTCGATGCCGAAGCTGGAGATGCCGGGCGCACTGCTGGTCGGCGACGCCGGCGGCACGCTCAACCTGCCGAAGATCAAGGGGATTCACCAGGCCATCCGCTCAGGGATGACGGCGGCCGCGCACTATGTCGAGACCGGCACGAGCACGGGTTTCGATGCGCGGTGGCGGGCTTCGCCGGGCGGGCGCGAACTCTATAAGGTGCGCAACATGCGGGCGGGATTCCGCCACGGCCTGTGGGCAGGTCTTGCCAATGCCGCCTGGGAGACTGTGACATTCGGCAAGTCTCCCTGGACGCTCGCCAATCATGCCGACGACACGGCGCTCAAGCGTCTGGATGAGTACGTCTCGCCCGACCGGGGATGGGGTGAGCGGGAGCTGCCGCCGCGCGATCGGGTCGCCTCGGTGTTCTTCGCGGCGACGACGCATGACGAAAATCAACCCGTCCACCTGCATGTGGCGGACACGACGCTGTGCGCGACCCGCTGCATTACGGATTTCGGCAATCCCTGCACGAATTTTTGCCCTGCAAACGTGTATGAAATGATCGCGGATGGCAAGGGCGGGCTGAAGCTGCAGATCAATGCCTCGAATTGCGTGCACTGCAAAGCCTGCGACATCAAGGAGCCTTACGCAGGCCAGATCACTTGGGTCGTGCCAGAGGGCGGTTCCGGTCCCAACTACCAGAGCCTGTAGTGCAGTCGATTGCATCGCGCCTGCGCGCCGAGGTTGCGGACCATCGACTTGAATTCGATTCAAGTCAGGAGGATGCGGCCGGACGGCTGGATGCGCTGCGCGTCGATCTACTGGAGCAATCGCGCTCCATCAGCCGCAAGTTGCGCGCGCAGTTGCGCTGGCTGCCCGTTCAGGCCGGCGATACTCCGCTGCGCGGCCTGTACCTGTGGGGCGGTGTGGGCCGCGGCAAAACGATGCTGATGGACATGTTCTTCGAGTCGCTGCGCCCATCGTTTGCCGAGCGCACTCACTTCTATCGCTTCATGCGCGATATACATGCGCAGTTGCGCCGCATCACGAAGCGCGCCGAGCCGCTCGAAGCGGTCGCGGAGAAGCTGGCGGCGCGGTTCCAGGTGATCTGCTTGGATGAATTTTTCGTCTCCGACATCGGCGACGCGATGATCCTGGCGGCGCTTATCGAAGGCCTGTTCCGCCGCCGCGTGACGCTCATCGTAACCTCCAATGTGCCGCCGCCGGAGTTGTACAAGGATGGCCTGCAGCGCGAGCGCTTTGTGCCTGCGATCAAGCTTCTGCAGGACCACATGGACGTCCTGCATCTGGACGGCGGCATCGACTATCGATTGCGTCAACTGGAGCAAGCCCCGACCTACCTGGATTCGACCCTGCCCGGCACGGCGGCGCAACTCGCTGCACGCTTCGCCGCGCTCGCCGGCGCAACCGCCGCCGGCCCGACGGTGTTGTCCGTGGAAAACCGGCACATCGCAGCGCTCGCCACCGGGGCGGGCATGGTGTGGTTCGAGTTTCGCGACCTTTGCGAAGGGCCGCGCAGCCAGAACGACTACATCGAGCTGGCGCGCCTCTATCACACGATTTTCATTTCGAACATACCGGTGTTCACGCGCGGCAACGAAAATGCAGCGCGCCGCTTCATTTCAGCCATGGATGAATTCTACGATCGCAACGTCAATCTCGTGGTTTCGGCTGCCGCCGCGCCGGCAGCTCTGTATCACGGCGAACGGCTGCAGTTGGAATTCCTGCGCGCCGCCAGCCGGCTCATCGAGATGCAGACTCAGCAGTACCTGGCCGGTTCTCACCGGCCGTGAAACTCGCCAACGCCCCAAAGAAGCGCGCGGCATCGCGCCCTGGCATAATTCGCGCATGCGGACGGTCGCCGAATTCAAAATCCAATATAGGCAGGTCCTCGATCCCAAAGGGCACATCGTCGCAGCGCTGCCTGGATTCGCCAAGGACTCTGGCGAGGTGCTGCGCATGTATCGCGCGATGACGATGGCGCGAAGCTTCGATGCGAAAGCAATGAATCTGCAGCGCACCGGACAACTCGGCACCTACGCGTCTTGCCTGGGCCATGAAGCCACGCATGTCGCGGTCGGTGCCGCCATGGCGCCCGAAGACATATTGGCGCCGGTGTACCGCGAGGTTGGCACGCAGCTTTGGCGCGGCGTGACGATGCGGGAGATTCTGACGTATTGGGGCGGCGATGAGCGCGGCAACGACTTCGCGGTTCCGCGTCAGGATTTTCCCTGGTGCGTACCCATCGCCACTCAGACCTTGCACGCGGCCGGCGCCGCGATGGCGTTCAAGATCCAGAAACAGCCGCGCGTGGCCGTCGCGTATATCGGCGACGGCGGCACTTCCGAGGGCGCATTCGCCGAGGCGCTCAATCTAGCCGGCGCCGCCAATCTGCCGGTGGTCTTCGTCATCGTCAACAATGGCTGGGCAATCTCCCTGCCCGTTGCGGCGCAGACCAAGGCGCAAACCCTGGCGCAAAAGGCCATCGCGGCCGGTATCCCCGGAGTGCAGGTCGACGGCAACGATCTATTCGCCGTACGCGAAGTCGTCGCTGAGGCGCTCGACGCCGCGCGCCTAGGATGTGGCCCGGGCGTGATCGAGGCGCTGACCTATCGGTTGAGCGATCATACCACCGCGGATGATGCCGGCCGCTACCGCAGCGAGGCCCAAGTCAAGGAAGCCTGGGAACTCGAGCCGCTGCTTCGGCTTCGCGCATTTCTGATCAACGCCGGCATCTGGGATGCGGAGCAGGAAGAGAGTCTGCGGCGCTCATGCGCCGAGCGGGTCGAGGCCGAGGTGAGTGCCTACTTCGCGGCGGCGAAGCCGTCCACCACCGACGCGATGTTCGAGCATCTTTTTGCCGCCCTGCCGGCGCATTTGCAAGAACAGCGCGCCACCGCGCGCAAATACGGCACGAAATCCAGCGGTCATTGACTTGGCGAAAATAACCATGATCGAAGCCATTGCAATGGCGCATGGCTGGGAAATGCAGCATGACGCGAAGGTGGTCGTGATCGGACAGGATGTCGGCGTCAACGGCGGCGTGTTCCGCGCCACCGCCGGGCTGCAGGAAAGATTCGGCAAGGAGCGGGTGCAGGATACGCCGCTCGCCGAGGCGATGATCGCCGGCATGTCGGTGGGAATGGCGAGCCACGGTTTGAAGCCGGTCGCGGAAATTCAGTTCATGGGATTCCT
>DATMKO010000074.1:0-3580 GCA_035571175.1 Steroidobacteraceae bacterium
GGTCGACTTGCCGGACGCAGGTGCCAAACCTCTGGACGCGGATTTGTTGGCCAAGCACCAACCGCTGGTGGTGACGATCGACGCCCGGGGCCGTTTGTACATCAATTTTGGCCAGAATCAGGATCAGCCCGTATCGGAAGCGACCATCAGCGCGCGCACGGCGGCGCTCCTGCGCCGCGATCCGCAAACCCCGGTGCTCGTGCAGGCCGATACCACGGTGGCCTACGGCACGGTGGTGCGCGCCATGGTGCTGCTGCAGCGAGCCGGCGCGACCAAGGTGGGATTTCTGACCGACCCGGTACGGACTAAGCCGCCGGCGCACGTTGAGCCCAATGGAGCCGCCAGCGGCGCGCGCTGAATGCCGGGCTTTCTGCGCGAACACTCCTGGTCGATCGCATTTTCCGTCCTGCTGCATGGGCTGCTGGCAGCGGCGCTGGTGTTCGCGACGCTGATTTCCATCAACCGCTCGACGCCCACCAAGGTGCCCTTGCCCATAGATGCCGTGGTCATCGACTCGCAGGTACTGCATGCGGCGCAGCGTGAGCTGGCCGAGCGTGCCGAAAAGGAAGCGGCGCGCGCCCGTGAAGCCGAAGAGCAGCAACGCGCCGCGAAGGAGGCCGAGGCCACCGCTGCGGCCGACGCTGAAAAAGCCGCCGCCGATGCTGCGCGCGAGGCGGACGCGCAGAAAGCTGCGGCGGCGAAACACAGCGAAGAACTCGCGCAGGCAAAGCGTGCCGACGACGCCAAACGTGCGGAAGATGCCAAGCGCGCGGAGGACGCCAAGCGTGCAGAAGACGCCAAGCGCGCCGAGCAGGCGAAACGCGCCGAGGAAGCCAAACGCGCGGAACTCGCCAAATAGGCCGAGGATGCCAAGCGCGCAGCGGACGCCAAGACCAAGGCGGAGCGCGAGGCCGAATTGCGCCGACAGCTTGCAGAAGAGGAGCACGTGAGCGCGGTGGAAGCCAGCCCGGCGCGCGCGCAATACTTAGCAAGGCTGTCGAGCCGGATTCAAAATGCGTGGATCAAGCCGCCGTCGGCGCGCGCCGGCCTGGATTGCATTGTAAACATTACACAACTCCCGGGCGGTACAGTAGCGAACGCGGTTGTGAGCCAGTGCAACGGCGACGCAGCGGCGCGCCAATCGATCGAGAATGCGGTGTATCGTGCATCGCCGCTGCCGGCCCCGCCCGACCCGGCGCTATTCGAGCGAAACCTTGTGATTCATTTTCATCCGGAAGACTAGAGTAGGCCTATGATCAAACCGCTTTCATGTTTGGCTTTCTGCGCCTTGGGGTTGACGAGCCTGGCAACGCGTGCCGCATTTGTGGTCGAGGTCACCCGAGGTCAGACTGAAGCCATTCCAATCGCCGTCGTGCCGTTTTCGTCGGCCGAGGCCGCGGCGGCTTCCTTTGATGTGGCGCAGCTGGTGAGCGACGACCTGGCGCGCAGCGGTCGCTTCAACGCGATGGATCGCAAGGACATGATCGATCAGCCGCACACCGGCGCGAACATCGCGTTCGACGATTGGCGGCGGCTGAACAACGACTACATCGTGGTGGGTTCAGTACAAGCCTCTGGCGCGGATCATTTCACCATCACCTACGAGCTCTACAATGTCCTCACCAAACAGCGCCTGCTCGGCTATCAGATCACTTCCAATCGGCCCGGCTTGAGATTGGCGAGCCATCAAGTGGCCGACATGGTGTTTGAGAAAATACTCGGGATTCGCGGCGCGTTTTCCACCCGGATCGCCTACATATCGGTAACGGGACATTTGCCCACCAAGACCTTTCAACTCATGGTGGCGGATGCGGACGGCGAGAATCCGCGCGTCGTCATGCAATCCAATGAACCCCTGATGTCGCCGGCTTGGTCACCGGATGGCCAAAGCTTGGCGTATGTATCCTTCGAGGATCGCCTGCCGTCGGTTTACGTGCAGACACTGAAATCAGGCGAGCGCCGCAAAGTGTCGGCGCATGCCGGAGTGAATCAAGCTCCGGCGTGGTCGCCGGACGGCAAAAAGCTGGCGCTGACGTTGTCGACCCGGGACGGCAATTTGGACATCTACGTGATGGACTTAGGTACACAGGCACTGACCCGCATCACCGATGATCCCGGCATCGACACCGAGCCGCAGTGGTCGAAAGACGGCCAAAGCCTGTATTTCACCTCCGATCGCGCCGGCGGGCCGCAGATCTACAAGGTGGGCGTGAATCCGGGCGATAAGCCGCGCCGCTTGACCTTTCAAGGCAGCTATAACGCGCGGCCGCGCCTCTCGCCGGATGAGTCGCAACTGGCTTTCGTGACGCAGGAAGACGGTGCCTATCGCATCGCGACCCTGGATCTTCGCGGGCGCGGGGACGTTCAAGTGCTCACCAAAGGCCATTTTGATGTTTCGCCGAGCTATGCACCCAATGGCGCCGTCATCATGTATGCCAGCCGCGATCGCGGTCAGGGAATCCTGGCCCTGGTGAGTGCTGACGGACGAGTTCAGCAGCGCGTGGTCTCGAGCGAAGGGGAGTTGCAGGAGCCCACGTGGGGGCCGTTTTAGACGAAGACGTAATCAAAGTTCACAAACAGGCTGCCGGTCGGTACCCTTACCGGGCAAGCGAAGCACCTAGGACCTGATGGAGAAATTAATGAAAAGAATCATATCGATTGCATTGTTGCTCGCCGGTGCCGCGCTGTTGGCGGGCTGCCCCAAAAAGAACAATGTGAGTGAGCTGCCGGTCGCCGGCACGCAGGTTCCCGAGTCTTCGACGGCGGAGGGTGCGGCCACTTCGACCCGGCCTCTGGGCGGCGACGCCGGCAATACGGCGCGCGGGCTGGGTGCTGAGGGGACGGGGGCGTTGGCCCGCAAGGTCATTTATTTCGATTTTGACAAATCCGAAATCAAACCCGAGTTCGCCGACATCGTGACCACCGCCGCGCGTAATTTGACCTCCAATCCCAACCTCAAGGTCAAGTTGGAGGGCAATACCGACGAACGCGGTACCCGTGAATACAACATTGGCCTGGGCGAGCGCCGCGCACAGGCGGTACGGCGCGCCTTGATGCTGCAAGGAGTCGCCGAGTCGCAAGTCAGCACGGTGAGCTTCGGCGCCGAACGGCCGGCGGCGGAAGGCGACAACGAAGAGGCCTGGGCGAAAAATCGGCGCGTGGAAGTGGTTTACCTGCCGTGACGACACGGGCCGACGCCACCATGCGCGCGCTGTTGCTCTTGACTGCGGCGGGTCTGGGTGCGTCGGTGTTGGCCGGCTGCGCCAGCACGCCGTCCGAGGACGATCCGGTGCAGATCAAACTGAAGGATCTGGATACCCGTCTTGCGCGCATTGAAAAGGTCACGTCGAATCAAAGTCTGCTGCAAATCTCCAATCAGCTCGAGGCGCTGCGCGCCGATGTGCGCGCCATGCACAATGATGTTGATGTGTTGAGCAACAGCCTGGAGGCCAGCCGCAAGCAGAGCCGCGATTTGTATGCCGACCTCGATCTGCGCGTGAAGAATCTGGAGGCGCGCGGCGGTGGCGCCGCAACCGCCGCGGCCGGGGCAGGCGCCGCGGGCGCGGCGCGCAATGCCGCC
>DATMKO010000075.1:0-13266 GCA_035571175.1 Steroidobacteraceae bacterium
TAGAGCCATTCGTCCTTTTCGCCGCTGATTTCGTTCTTCAGCGTGACCCGCAAATTCGGACACAGCACGGCCTTGGCTCGCAACACCTGCTTGAGCTTCGGAATGGCGAACTTGTCGGTGTCGAAATATTTGGGGTCCGGCCAGAATCGGATGGTGGTGCCGGTCTTGGACTTCGGCACCTCGCCCACGACTTCGAGCTTGGAAGTGGCCTTGCCGCCGGCAAAGCTCAAGTTGTATTCCTTGCCGCCGCGCCGCACCCAGCATTCCAGATGCTTGGACAGTGCGTTCACCACCGACACGCCAACGCCATGCAATCCGCCGGCGTGTTGATAGGTCTTGTCGTTGAATTTCCCGCCGGCATGCAGACGGGTCAGGATCAGCTCCACGCCGCTTATCTTTTCCTTCGGATGGATGTCCACGGGCATGCCGCGGCCGTTGTCCTCAACCTGGCAAGAACCGTCCTTGAACAACGTGACATCGATCCGATCGCAGTAGCCGTTCACGGCTTCATCCACGCTGTTATCGATTACCTCATGCGCGAGATGATTCGGCCGCGTGGTGTCGGTGTACATGCCGGGACGCCGGCGAACCGGATCCAAGCCGCTCAGCACCTCGATGTCGGAGGCCGTATAAGACGATGCCATCAATTACCTCATCTAGAAGGCGCCGGAGTCTAGCACTTAAATCCGGCGCTAATCAGCTGGCAGCTTGGGGCTGATTCGGCTATCTTTCCCCACGCCATGGGAATTGCCAACCAGCAGAATATGATTCGCAGCATCCCGGTGCTGCCGCGCCCGTACGGCATCCGGGTGCGGCTGCGGCGCGGTGATCCGTTTGCCAAGCTGGTGGGCGCGGATTGGCAAAAGACCCATTGGTTTTTTACCGCCGCCGAGCGCGATCGGGTGCTGGACGACATGTCGCGCAAGCATGAATACTCGCGCATTGGCGATGCGCCGGCGCTGGTCCTCGAGAAGGTGGAAAAGCTCGGCGAGAGCCGCAGCTTCTAGCAGCTTAGCCATGCGCCGCGAGCGGCGCCTCAAAAGGTTCGCCCGAGGAACAGCGAGAACGCGGCGTTGCCGACCGTGTCGTAGCCCGACCCCAAGTACAAAGGACCGAAGTAGGTATCGAAGGCCACGAACACCGCTGCGTCCTTGCGCGCCGAGCCAAAACTCATGTCGCCGCGCTGCTGCCAGGTATTGCCGAGCTCCAGCGACGCGCCTATATAGACCGGGATTTCGAATATTCCCTCGCCGCCGCGGCTGATTCTGCGAAAGTAGATGGCGCGCGTAATTGCATAGTTCGGTCCGAGCAGCGATTGCGGTGCAAGACCCGATAAATTGAAGAATCCGCCCAACGTATAGAAGTCCTGCAATGCCGTAGGATCGATGCTGCCGTTCAGGGTGGTGCCCGCCGAGGTCCAGAGCACGATGGTATTGCGGCCGGAGGAACGCGCCATGAGCCAGTCCGCCTGCACCTTGTCAAAGGGGAAGTCACCGCCCAGATTGGTCCGATTGGCGTCCCACTGCAGGGTGAATGTCTGGCCATCGCGGGGAAAATGCACATTGTCGAGACGGTCGTAGCTGAATTTGAAGAAAAGTTCGCCGTTGTTGTACTGCGATTGCGCCAGCGCCGGGTTGCCCCAATTGTCGTGCGTCGCGCCATTCAGCCGGTGATAGCCGACGCGAATCTCCCCCCAATTGCCGAGGTTGGTGCCGACGTCAAAATCGGCTTCCGCCTGGCGATCGCGAAAATCGGCGATCTGGGTGTTGTTGGAAAAAATCGGCAGATCCTTGCCTTCCACGCGCAAGCTCGGCGCCACGAACCAGGTGCGCGTCGCATTCAGCGGCTGATAGAACTCGCTGGCGAGTTTCTGGTCCGAGCCGATCTGCACATCCGTCAGCAGCTCAGCGCCGAGCGTGTTCAACTCGGTGACGATGAAGCGCGCCGCGGCGTTGTAGCGGCTGTTGCCCTGGAAATCGTCCTCCAAACTCAAGCCGAAGCGCACGTAATTCGGACCCCATGATTTGCGGCGCGCTCTGACTTCGATGCCGGATTCTTCATCGGCGCCCGTGCCCCGATCCACCAGCGAGTAATCGACGGTCTCGAAATTGCCGAGGCCGTATAAATCCGCGATTACCGCGCCCACCGCTTGCGGGTCCAGGGGCTTGCCCACCAGCGGCTGCATGTCCGCTGTGATGGTCTTTTCATAACGTTTGGATTCTTCATCGACGCGCACGAACTTTATCTCCGGCAGGCCGGGTTCGCGCGCCGCGCGGCGCGCAAGATACTCGCCGTACGCCGCATCGCCGACGCTCACCGCGGCGAGGCGCGCAAGCTGGCTGCGCGCCGCGTTTTCGCCGGCGCTGATCGTGCTGGCGGACGCGCTGAAGTCGGTCGAACTGGCCGTGCCGATCGCGGGCTCGATCAGGATATCCGCGGGCCCCAGGGTGGCGCGCTGGCGGTCCGCATCCTTGCGCACCAAAATAGCGAGCATCTGGTTGGAGATCGTCAGCGCGGAATCGAGCGCACTGCGCGGCTGCAGCGGAAAGCTCACGTCGGACACGATGAGAATATCCGCGTGCATCGCGCGCGCCACATCGATCGGCAGATTCTCCGCCAAACCGCCGTCAACCAACAATTGACCCTGCATTTCGGCCGGCGCAAACACGCCCGGAGCCGAGATGCTGGCGCGCATGGCAAACGCCAGATCGCCTTTTTCCATCAGCACCGCATTGCCGGTCACAAGATCGGTCGCCACCGCGCGAAACGGCGTGGGCAGCGCATCGAAGTCCGTGTTGGTGCCGAAAGGCACCGTCAGTTGGCGCAGCGTCTCCTGCAATTTCTGGCCTTGAATGAAACCCTTGGGCAGCAGAATTCGTCCATGCTTCACGCCCAATGGCAGGCGCACCAAGAAATTTCGGTCGTCCTGCTTGCGCCTGAACGCCAGTTCGCGGCGCGGTGGGGAATCGCGAAACGCCTCCTGCCAATCCACCGAGCGAATGGTGGACTCGATCTCCGCCGCCGTCATGCCGCTGGCGTACAGACCGCCGACCACAGCACCCATGCTGGTGCCGGCAATACAGTCGATGGGAACCTTCATCTGCTCGAGAATTTTCAAGACGCCGATGTGCGCCATGCCGCGCGCGCCGCCGCCCGACAGTACCAAACAGATGCGAGGCCGCACATTGGGGTTGGCGGCGGTTGCGGGCGAGGCGGTCGCGGCGGTCGCGGGCGCCGCCGCCGCGGCGGCTGCGGCCGCGAACCAGCTGCTCGCGGCCAGCGCCCACATCAATCCGGGTCGTATGGCGAATTTCCCCATGCTGGGGAGATAGTTTAGAGGACCACGTCGATGTTGGAAGCGGTAAAGATATTGGTGGCCGAGTTGTACAAGCCCCGGGCCGTGAACTTGGTTGCCGGCGTGGGCGCTGCGAACGTCGTATCCAATTGCGAGACGAAGCCGCTGAAGCTATTGAAGCTCAGAACCGGGGTGGTGACGATCGAGGTGATTGCGCCGGGGCCCACGCTGAATCGCGGCTCGAATAGCGGCAGCCCGTTGGACGCGGGCACGGCTGCGGCCGGCACGATCGTCAGCGGCGGCGTCGCGCTCAAGGTGGTGATATCGAGACTTTGTGCGCCGATGCGGATCGCGCCGGAGCCGAAGGCGGCATTGGTCACATCGATCGTCAAGCCGCTGGTGGTCAACGTGGCAAAGGGCGCCGCGGTCCCGGTGCCGGTCCAGCTGACCAGCATGGTGGCCGGCACCGACTGCTGCGCGTTCACGGATTCGGCGATGAAATCCGGCGGCGCCGTGCCGAAGGGACTGGTAAAGCCGTCGACCCACAACAGATCTCCCGGCGCCAGCGGCGTCACGCCGTCGGGTCCGACTGGCAATGCGAGGGTGCCGGTATTGACTGCGTAGCTGGCGGCGAGCGGATCCTGCGCGGCGCTGGCGCCGTTGCCGGCGAAATTGTAGTTGCTCACCGGCCAATCGTTGATGGCCTGCAGATTCATCACCAGACTGCCGGTCGCGGAGGAAACCAGCGAACCCCACATCTCGGTGGACATGAGGCGCACCGACCCGGTATTCGTGGAGCTGTTACCGGTCGAGTCGAGCATGACGACGTTATTGGTCCCCAAGGAATACAGGCCGCGCGCGGTGATGTGCTGACCCACGGACACCGAGTTGTAATTGAGATTCGGCAGGTTCGAGGTGCCGTCCGCAGTCACCAGGGTGGCGGGCCCCAGGGTCACCAGCGAGTCGGTGTCCTCGTATTGCACGATCTGCGCAGAATTCGCGAATAACGTCGCGCCGCGCAACGTCAGCACGTTGCCGTTGCGCGCGATCACGTCGCCCTCCAGGCCATCGGTGTAAAAATCCTCGAGCGTGCTGGTGGCAATCACATAGTTCGAGTGAAAAATTCCGGCGGTGATGGTCGACACCGTGGTCGGAGTCGGCTCAAAGGTGCAGAACGCGGCCGTCATGGTGGACCCGGCCGAGGCGTTCGACAGCGCCTGCAGGCCGGGTGTGCCGACGTAGGTGAGCCCGTTCAGCGTGTACACGGTACTTGCACTGTTGAACATGGTCAGCGTCCCCAACGCGTTCACTTCGTCGAAGAATGGCCGCACATAGGTCGAGTACGTGCCAACGTCGACGCTGGAATTCACCAGCGGGCCGCGCACGCGGATCAGTTTGTTGTCGGACGCGGTGGTCGCCACGGTGAAATAGGGTTTGACCACCACCGTCGGCGGGCTGGTGGTCAAATTCACTGTATTCGATGCCGCCAAGTCGTAGTCGACGGCAACGCGCAGGGCGTTGGTCGAGGCGTAGGTGTATTGGAAGGTCAATGGATTGTTCGGATCAAAGTTGACGGTAAGGGCTACGGTGGTGACCACGGCCCCGGTCGGATCCACGACCGTCGCCGCCACGGGCGCACCGTTCACCATCACGGAAATCTGCGCGTTGGTGTAATCCAGTGTGATGGTCGCCGAGGTGTAGGTATCGACCGGCACCCCGGCGCTCGACCAAAGTTCCGACAAGTTCTGCAGCTTGGTGAAATCGACGGTTTCCGGCACTGTTACCGCATTGATGAGCCCGTAGGTCTTGCCGGTCAATTGCAGCGCACTGACCACCACGATGTAGCTCGTGAAATCTCCAGGCTCGTCGGTCAGCGAAACCCACGCCACGGCGTAGCCGCTGTTGGTATTGTTCCTATGGCAGCCGGCCGCGACCAAACCGAACAGGCACGCGCACAATAGCGCGGCCGCGCGTTTACAAGCCTTATCTTTGAACAATGAATGCACTACGACTTCCAATTATTGGGGGGAGGTGATGGATTAAGGCTGCGTAGAATAAAGGCTTTCGAGACTTTGCGCGCAGCAAAGTTCCATTGCGGCGCGCAACTCGGCACCTTAAGGCCCGGTCGGGCGCGGCACTTGTTGGGTAATACAGTGAATATTGCCCCCGCCCAGCAGGATCTCGCGGGTGGCGACGCCCAGCACGCGGCGGGTGGGAAACAGGCGCTTCAAGATGCGCATTGCCGCGGCGTCGCGGCGTTTGTCGTACAGCGGCATGACCACGCACTTGTTCGCGACATAGAAATTGATATACGAGGCGGGCAACCGATCGCCCGCGCGGCGTGGATGGCTGCCGGGGTGCGCATCGATGCCAGCCGCCTCCTCGGCGCTCATGAACAGCGGTCCCGGCTGATGGATCTTGTGGATCTCCAGGCGACGCCCCTGCGCGTCCTTGGCATGCCGCAATCGCTGGTAAGCATCCTGGGAAATCTGGTACTGCGGATCTTTGCGATCTTCGGTCCAGGTAAGTGCGACCTGCCCCGGACTCGTGAAGCACGCGAGTTCATCGATGTGGCCGCCGGTCTCATCCTGATACACACCCTTGCCCAGCCAGATTACGCGAGTCACCGCCAAGTAGCGCCGCAACTGTTCTTCTATTTCGTCGCGGCCCAGTTGTGGATTGCGATTCGGATTGAGCAGGCACTCTTCGGTGGTCAGGCAGGTGCCTTGACCATCGACATGAATGGCTCCGCCTTCCATGACGAACGACGTGCGGTAGCGGTCCGCTTGTTCCAGCTCCAGCACCTTTTGCGCAACCGCATCATCCCGATCCCACGGAAAGTACAGACCTCCGCGCAAGCCTCCCCAGGCGTTGAACGTCCAGTCGATGCCGCGGCGCCGGCCTTTGGCATCGATGACAAAGGTTGGGCCGCAGTCGCGCATCCAGGCATCATCGCTGCTCAATTCGACGACGCGCACCTGGCTCGGCAGCCGGGCGCGCGCATTGCGGAACTGCGCCGCCGAGACTCCGACGGTTACCGCTTCGCCGCCGGCGATCGCCGTGGCCACTTGAGCAAAAGCAGCCTGCGCGGGTTTGGCGCCGTTGCGCCAATTGTCGGCGCGCTCCGGCCATAGCATCCAACAGCCCGAATGCCGTTCGAACTCCGCGGGCATGCGGAAGCCATCCTTCGCGGGTGTTGATCTTAAGGTGCGCAATGCGGGTCTCCGGTCGCGCATGCTAGCATTGCGGCTGCATTTACAGGAGCAAACGAATGCCAGATGCCAAGCCTGTTCCCGTGCAGATCCCCGCCGGCGGCGAAAAGATCACGATCTCGAACGGCAAACTAAGGGTGCCCGACCAGCCCATCATTCCTTATATCGAAGGCGACGGCACGGGCCGTGACATCTGGCGGGCGAGTGTGCGGGTTTTCGACGCGGCGGTGCAGAAGGCGTACCGGGGCGCGCGCAAAATTCACTGGATGGAGGTTTTCGCGGGCGAGAAAGCCAACAAGGCGTACAACACCTGGCTGCCGGACGAGACCGTCAAAGCCTGCCGCGATTATCTGATCTCCATCAAAGGTCCGCTCACCACTCCGGTGGGCGGCGGCATCAGATCGCTGAACGTGGCTTTACGGCAATTGCTGGATCTGTACGTCTGCCTGCGGCCGGTGCGCTGGTTCAAGGGAGTGCCCTCCCCGGTCAAGTCGCCGGAGAAGGTCGACATGGTCATCTTCCGCGAAAACACCGAAGACATTTATGCCGGCATCGAATTCGAAGAGGGCTCTGCTGAAGCTAAGAAATTCCTCGATCTGTTCAAGCAAAATTTCCCCAAGCAATTTGCCAAGATCCGCTTTCCGGACAGCTCCGGCATCGGCTTGAAGCCCGCCTCTCGGGAAGGTACCGAGCGCTTGTTCCGCGCCGCGGTCAAGTACGCGGTCGACAACAAGCGCAAAAGCGTCACCATCGTGCACAAGGGCAACATCATGAAATTCACCGAAGGTGCGTTTCGCGGCTGGTCCTACGCGCTGGCCGAAAGAGAATTCCCCAATCAGGTCTTCACCTGGGAACAGTGGGAGCGCATCAAAAGCGCCACGGGTGAAAATGAGGCGAACGCACAGATGGACGCCGCCAGGAAAGCGGGCAAGATCATCATCAAAGATGCCATCGCGGACATCACCTTGCAGCAAGTGCTGACCCGTCCGGACGAATTCGACGTGGTCGCAACGATGAATCTGAACGGCGATTATTTGTCCGACGCGCTGGCCGCGCAGGTGGGCGGCATCGGCATCGCTCCGGGCGGCAATATCAACTACATGACCGGCCATGCCGTCTTCGAGGCCACCCATGGTACTGCGCCGAAGTATGCGGATCTCGACAAGGTCAATCCCGGATCCGTAATCCTGTCCGGTGAGATGATGTTTCGCTACATGGGGTGGCTGGAGGCTGCCGATGCCATCATCAACGCAATGGACAAATCCATCGCCCAAAAAACCGTCACCTACGATTTCGCACGCCTCATGCAAGGAGCTACCGAGGTCAAGTGCAGTGAATTCGGCGATATTCTGATCCGCAACCTTTAGGGCCGGCGCCGCTCGCGGCCAGGCGCCCCCTACCTCAAGGCGCCTGCCAGCTTGAGGTGCGCGATGTGCGGCAGCGAGCGCTGCTTCAGGATATCGAACGCGGCAATTCGATACGCCTCGCTCATGGTGGGAAAGTTGAATATCTGTTCGATGAAGAAATCGGCGGTCGCACCGGTAGCGATGGCCGCCTGGCCCAGATGGACCAGTTCGGTGGCGCCTTCGCCCAATACCTGCACGCCAAGCACGCGTGCAGTGCCGCGTTCGCACAGCAGCGTCAAGAAACCTGTGGGCTCACCCACGATGTGGGCGCGCGCCACTTCGGCGAACTCGGCCCGGCCGACGATGAGATCGATTTTTTTCGCCGCGGCCTCGCTTTGCGTCAGTCCGACGCAGGCGATTTCAGGAATCGTGTAGACGCCGCTCGGCACCAGACTGGTCAGCCCCGGCGGCGGCAAGCCGAGCGCAATGAGCGCAGCCCGCCGGCCTTGATCGGCGGCCGCGCAGGCGAGCGCGGGCGGTCCGATGGCATCGCCGGCGGCGTATACACCGGGGATGTTGGTCTCGAATCGCTCGTTGACCTGCACGATTCCGCGGCTGCTTAGCCCAAGATTGAGCCGATCGAGGCCGATGCCGTCCAGATTGGCGATGCGGCCAAATGCGGCAAACACGATCTCGGCTGCAAAGGGTTGGCCGCCGTGCACGGAAACCTCGACCTGCGAGAATCCGTCGAAGCGGGCGCCGGATACGTCGCAGCCGCCGCAGTACTCGCCGCCCATGGCCTGAAACGCGGCGAGAAATCCCGTGCGCAGCGCCGGGTCGAGAAATCCCAGCGGCTCCGCGGCCTTGTCGAGCATCGTCACGGTGCAGCCCAGCGCGGCGAAAATGGATGCATATTCGCAGGCGATGACACCGCTGCCGAGCACCAGCATCGTGCGGGGAATATACGGGAGGCTCAAGATGGAGTCGCTGTCGACTATGTGCTCATGATCGACGGCAATTGCGGGCACGTGCCGCGGTCTGGAGCCGGTGGCCAACAGGATGCGTGGTGCATGCAGGACCCGGCGCGAGCCGTCGAGGTGCTGCACTTCGAGGCGATGAGCGTCCAAGAATACGCCGCGCCCGCGAATCAACTCGACGCGGTTGCGATTGAGCTGCGCGAGAAGATATCGGTCCTGCGCGGCAATGACGGCATCGACACCGTGCAGCAGCGCGGACAATGGCGCATCGCCGCGCAGCTCCACGGCCAATGAGGTCGCGTTGCCGCGCATGCGTCGATAGCGCAGCGCCTGCTCGCGCAATGCCTTGCTGGGGATGGTGCCGGAGAGCAGGCAAGAGCCGCCAACCTGGGGCTCGCGCTCGACGATGGCTGCGCGAAAGCCGGCCTTGGCCGCCTGAATCGCCGCCTTCTGACCGGCCGGTCCCGAGCCTAGGCAGATGAGGTCGAATTCGGCCGCCTGCATCAAATGCCCGCCAGGCTTCGAACTTGATCGCGTCTTGCCAGCATGCGTCGCCGATCGTCCGGAAAAACGCTCAGTTGCTCGAATACCGGACTTTCCAGCACCAATTCTTCGCCGAGCAGCTGCGGGTGCATGGTATGTGCGGCCAAGAGATGCGCCGCGAACACGGTTCCGGCAAGGTCGCTATGGCTCGAACTGGCATACTGGCGCCATTCGCTCGCCGCTTCCTGCACCTCGTCGGGTAAGCGCCAACTGTCCATCAACAGGCGCCCGAAGCGAGGCTCGAATTCCACCACCAGGCCGGCAAAGGTCTGCGCGTCCATGACGGTTCGCTGCCGCACTTCGAATCCCGACAGAATCTTCAGCGCCAATGCAGCGCCGGTGCGATGCATCAGCGCGGCGAGAAACGCGCTCTCCACATGCTTGCGGCGCTGGCGAGCGATTTCCTTGGCCCACAGTCCCGCAAGCGACGCTTCGCGCCAAAGTTCCTCGGATTCCGGTTCATGACCCGGGGCGGTAAAGACCTCACCGCGCAGCATCACCGCCATCGCGATATTGCGCACTTCCGCCACTCCCAGCCACGAGACCGCCTGCTGCAGCGAAACAATCGGCGATCGCGGCCGCAATACGGGGGAATTCGCGACGCGCATGATTTCGCCGGCGAGCGCCGCATCGGATTGAATCAAGCGCGCCAGCTGCGCCGCATCGATCGCCTGTTGTGCGGTGAGTTCTGCAAGCTGCGCGCAAACGCGCGGCAACGGCGCGATGTTCTGCGGCGCGCTCAATGATTCGCTCAAGAACTCGTGCGCCGCCTGGGAATGCAGCGTGGAAAGAACCACTGACGATTGATGACTCAAACTGGCATCCCTCCTCGTGCGTCGACCTCAATAGATCGGCCAATTTTCACGAGGCTTGAGCCGCGGTCAGCTTATGTTAGGGACCTTATGTCAAATAAATCAGGGGAAAGCCTTGTCCAGAGCCTGCGAAAGATCGTGGATAAGATCGGCGGCGTCCTCGACGCCGATCGACAAGCGCACCGTGCCCTTGCCCACCAGCGAGGCGGCGCGCTGCTCGGGGCGGTAGCCGCTGCTGAACAGCAACTGCGGCGGCATCACCAGCGACTCGGTGGACCCGACGCTGGCGGCGATCGAGAAGAATTGCAATTGTTCGGCGAAGCGCCCGCATTCCGCATAACCGCCATCCAAATCGACGGTCACGACGCTGCCGAAATCCTTCATCTGCTTTGCAGCCAATAGATGTTGTGGATGACCCGCAAGCCCCGGATAGTGAACTCGCTTCACGCGTGGGTGTCGCTGCAGAAATTCACTGACGGCGAGCGCATTGGCGCACTGTCGTTCGTAGCGCAGGAAATAGGTGCGCATGCCGCGCTGAATCAGAAATGCGGCGTGCGGGTCCAGAGTCGGGCCCATGGGCCCAATGTCCTTGCGCATCTCCGCGATGAGCGCTTGCCTCGCGATGATGGCTCCGCCCATCACGTCGCCGTGACCGGACGCGTACTTCGTCAAGCTGTGAAGATACACATCGACGTCGTAAGCGCCGTGATTGTGAAAGCCGGCAAAGGTATTGTCGAGCACCGTCAGGGTCCCGGCCGCGCGCGCCTGTGCCGTGAGATGGGCGATGTCGGCGATTTTGGTGACAGGGTTGGTGGGACTTTCGAAGATAACCAGGCGAGTCGGCTGCTCAGCGAGCACCCGTTCAATGCCCGGCAAATCTTCGATGGACAGCATGGTATGGGCGATGCCGAACTTGGCGAGCAGATGCTGCACGATGTAGCGCGTCGGTGCATAGGATTCGACGAACAGCAAAACGTGATCGCCGCTCTTGCACAGCGACAGCAGGCACATCGCTATCGTCGCGACACCCGATCCCGTGAGCAGGCAGTCGTCCCGGCCCTGTATCTCGCACAGCAAGCGCTCCAGTTGCCGCAGGGTGGGATTGGCGGTACGCGAATAGAAAAAGCCCTCGCGCTCACCGCGCTGGTAGCGCAGCGTTTCATTTGCATCATCAAAGGAGAACTTCACCGACTGATAGATCGGCGCGATCAGCGGCCGGTTGTCGGCGGGCAGCACAACGGCGGGCGGATGGTTTACAAGCGTGTTGTCTTTCATGGTTGGAACGATAATCCAAACATGCACCGTACGCTAACCCAAACGCCGCCGGCGGCGTACATTCAAGTCACGGACTCAAGTAGCGATCCAATTCGGAGTTGATCGACCCGGCTGAATCGAATAGCGGCGTCGCGTCTTCCGCCGACAGGCCCAGATCCCGATAGCCTTGATCCATCACCAGCAGGTCGCGCTTCAGCATGGTGGGCTCGTGCAGGATGAAGTCCGCGAGCTTGTGCGCGACATTGACAACATTGCTCTGCCACTGCACATCGCCGGCCGTGCGGTAGGTCTCCCAGTGGGCAATGACACTGGGCACGGGCGGCGGCAGCGACCAGGCCGACAAAACACGATTGCCGACGTCGCGATTGAAGACTTCGATCAGGCAATCATACTCAGGGCTGCTCAAAGTTTGCCCGGCGCGCAGCGCAACCTCGTGCACGGCGCCCAATGTGACAACCTTGCCGATGTTGTGCAGCAGCCCGCTCAGGTAGCACAGACCAGTCTCTCTGGCGAGCATGTGCGCCAGCTGGCGCGACCACAGCGCACTTGCCAATGAATGGCGCCACAGGCGCCGCGCTTTGCGCTGCTGGCCCTTGACGTCCAGCATTTTTCCCTGCAGAGCCAGTGTAAATGCAATGTTGGCGACCTCGTCGAGCCCCAGCCAGGCCACCGCGTGCTGCAGCGACGCGATGGGCGAGGCTGGGCGCTTGACCGCCGAGGCGGCGATGCGCAGAACATACATTGTCAGGGCGGGGTCGGCGTGGATGATGTCCGCCAGCATCTGGGCATTGCCGTTATTCTTGCCATTCTGTACCACGCGCACGGCGACATCCGGCAGCAACGGAATCGCGAGTTCATCGCAGGCCAGATAGCGTTCCAGCAGGACGCGCACGATCTCCACAGCATCGAGTGAGGGCGAGGAATCGGCGGACGGGTACTGCATCTCCTCGGTAACGGCAAACGAAACAATGACTTGAGTTGCTTAGGTGAGGTTGAGAAGCACATCTTCAATGAATTAATGCGTAAAATCCCCGGGACATGAACGCCGTCGCAGATTTATTCGACGCAGCGCGAGATCCCGTGGATAAAGAGCCGGAATCGCGACTGCGCGAGATTCCGTACAACTACACCTCGCTGTCGGATCGGGAAATCGCGATTCGCCTGCTCGGCGAGGCTACCTGGCAAATTCTCGACGGCCTGCGCAATGAGCGGCGCACCGGCCGATCGGCGCGCATGCTGTACGAGGTATTGGGCGATATTTGGGTGGTCGATCGCAACCCTTACCTGCAGGATGATCTGCTCGACAATCCGCAGCGCCGCCGCCAGCTGATAACGGCCATGCACCATCGTCTGCACGAGGTGGAAAAGCGCCGCGACGGCGTGGACGCGATCCGCGACGCCAAAGTCGCGGAATTGCTGCGCGCGGCAAGCGAAGCGGTGCGGCGATTCGAGCAGCAATTCGCCGATTTTGCGCAAATGCGCAAGCGCGCGCGGCGCTTGTTGCTCAAACACACCCGCGCCGACAATGTCCGCTTCGATGCATTCTCGCGGGTCTCGCATGTCACCGATGCAACCGACTGGCGCGTCGAACTGCCGTTTCTGGTATTGATGCCCGACACCGAGGCGGAAATTCCCGCGCTGGTGCGCGATTGCATCGAGCTCGGGCTGACCGTCATTCCACGCGGCGGCGGCACCGGATACACGGGCGGCGCGGTGCCTTTGACCCCGTGGTCGGCAGTGATCAACACTGAAAAACTCGAGACCTTGGGTGCCGTGGAAACGCTGGCGCTGCCCGACGGCACGCGC
>DATMKO010000076.1:0-8484 GCA_035571175.1 Steroidobacteraceae bacterium
TTCAAGTCCTCGAATAACTCGGGCTGTTCTTGCGCTCGGTGCTGGATCGTGCGATGCCGCAGGCGGTCGATGGCGAGGTTGGTGGCTGTCTTGAAAAGATACGCACGCAACAAGCTTGGCCTGTCTGGCTCCTGCAACTGCAATAGCCGGACATAGGCTTCCTGAGCCACCTCCTTCGCCTCCTGTTCGGAACGCAGGCGGGATGTGAGATAAGCCACCAGCACACGGTTGTGCTCGCGAAACAATTGCGATACCGCTGCGGCGGTCGATTCCACATTGCCAGGCGCTTTCTGCTGATGGTCCGCATCTGCCATTCGCCCGTGACCTCCGCGGGAATCACACCCCTGTACAAGATACGTGCGAATACCGAAAACCGGAACCGCGTGGGCGAATCTGCCGCTGCTCGAACCGCCGGACAGAAGTCTGTGAATTTGTATATCGGGCAAATCAGCAATGTTCGCGATCTGCAAAAACAGCGTAGAAGCCCTGATCTTGAGGTGATCCAAGATATTTGATGACGGATGATGTGCTACATTCATTGCGACGATTGCAACGGTCGAGCTTGGGTTGGTCTTAACCCGAGGCTAGTAGCCGGGAGCGATGGTCCGATCGCAGGACGCGGTTAAGTCGCGCTGGTTCTGGACATCTTCGGCAACAAGAGAGAAACCGTAATCGTGTCACCCGAAACATCCCCACAGGCGGCGAAAAATCGCCTTCTCGAACTTTTGCCCCGGCAGGATCGAAAGCGCCTGCTCGCGGCCTGCCAGCTGATTGAACTGAAATCCGGCGAGGTGCTGCGCGAGCCCGGGCAACGCATTCGCCACGTGTACTTCCCGGCCGGCAGCGCCTTCTCGCTGCTCGCCCCGACCGCTGCCGGCAACACTCTCGAAGTCGCAGTCATCGGCGATGAGGGCGTGCTGGGGATCTCGGTTGCATTCGGCATCAATATTGGATCACAGCGCGCGCTGGTCAATCGCGCAGGTCCGGCCTGGCGAATTCCCGCGCCAGTATTCTGCCGCGAGTTCGAACGCAGCGCCCGGCTGCGACGGCTGCTGAGCCGCTACATCTATGTGGTGATGGCCCAGCTGGCACAGACCGCCGTTTGCAGCAGCTTTCATGACGTGACTGCACGGCTCGCGCGATGGCTCCTGGTCACCGGTGATCGAGCGCAGTCCGAAAAGCTCCATGTCACCCAGGAAGTGATTTCCGCCATGCTGGGTGTGCGCCGCGAAGGCGTCAATCAGGCCGCCGCGTCGCTGCGCGAGCGCAGGCTGATCAGCTACACACGCGGACAGCTGACCATTGTAGATCGGTGCGGCTTGCAGGCCGCTGCCTGCGCGTGCTATTTGCATGCGACCAACGCCCGCCTTCTCCGGTATCCTGGGATCACGCGGCACTAGCAGTCGCGCCGGAACCGGGACGCGTGAACACCGACATCAATGCCGGAGTGATCGAGGGCTTCTTCGGTAGGCCCTGGGGTTGGCCGGAGCGCTTCGGTGGCGCCGAATTCCTGCGCGACAATGGCTTTGAGTTCTACATCTACGCACCAAAGGCTGACGCGTTCCTGCGCCGGCGCTGGCGCGAGCCGCTGCCCGCAGAGGTTGTGCTGCATTTATCGCAGCTTGCGGGGCAGTGCCGGAAGCTCGGCATCTCCTTCGGGATAGGACTCACCCCATTCGAGATTTACCTGAATTACGACCGCCACGCGCAGGCACTGCTGCGCGCGAAGGTGCGTCAAATAAACGAAATCGGCGCGGACCTGCTCTGCATCCTGTTCGACGATATGCGCGGCGACATCCACGGACTCGCCGACTTGCAAGGCAGGGTGATCCTGGATGTGTGTTCCTGGAGTACGGCCGCGCGCTTCATCGCGTGCCCCACGTACTATTCGTACGATGTGCGCCTGGCGCGTGAGTTCGGGCCGCCGCCCAAGGCTTATTTGCGGGATCTGGGCCGCATCGTCGATGCCCGCATCGATTTCTTTTGGACCGGCGAGAAGATCATTTCAGATGGCTATTCGTCCGAACATCTGAGCGATGTTGCGGAGGCCATCGGGCGCCGCCCATTTATCTGGGATAATCATATCGCCAATGATGCAAGAACTCGCACCGACCATCTCTATCTCGATCCAGCCGCCGGCTCATGGCGGCTGCCCGCGGATCAGGTTGCCGGCCTCGCGATCAATCCGATGAATCAGCCGCACCTGTCGCGCATTGCGCTGTTGGGATACCGGCGCCTGCTGGCGCCGGCATCAGCGCCGCAACGGCGGCAGGCTGTGCGTGAGATTTGCACGCGCCTGTGCGGCCAGCCGCTGGCGCAGCGTCTGCTCGAGGACATCGACCTGCTGCAGGATACGGGGCTCGCGAAGCTCGATGCGAAGATGCGGCGCAGCCTGCTCGATATTTATGGCGCGCAGACAACCGATCCTTACGCGCAAGAAATAGCCGCCTGGCTGCGCGGTGAATATGCGTTCGACCCGCAATGCCTGACGAGTTGACCTAAGGGCCACCCTTAAGCATGCCCTTACGGTTCATCACTGGTGAAAATCCGACGCTCGCGAGTTTGATGTGCAGGGACGCCGGACCCGCTTACGCGAAATCATTGCTGCTGCCCTGTTCCGGAATCAGTTCGCTCCGCGAGCACGCGTCCCGGGATGCGTTGATCATCGACAACAACCTAACCGCCGCCGAGGCGGGCATCGTCCAGGAGGTCATAGAACGACAACAAGGGCCGGTGCTGTTGAAGATCGTGGACCCGTACTGGGTTCGCGGCAACTATGGCAGACACAAATCCGCCTATGCAGCTTTGGTCGAAACGCACTGCGCTCGGTCAAACGTTGCAATTCTCTCTCCCTACCAACCCAGCGAATGGCTGAAGATGGTGGTGGAGAAATTCAATCCCAAATTGCTGGTACTCCCATATCCTTATGTGGCGGAGGCTGAACAACCGCTCGAGCTGACAAGCTTCAGCACGCGCTTGGACCGCGCGCTCCTGAGCGGCGCGCTCAGCGGCCGCAAGTATCCGCGTCGAGCGAGGGTGTACCGGCTCCGCTATTTACTGCCCAGATACCGCCGCAATTTCGATCTGCTAGAGCATCCCGGATATCCTAATCTCGGCGAAGCAAGGCGCCACAATCTCATTTTTGACGACTTCGTGAAATTCATCAGCGGCTACAAATATTTCTTTGTTGATCCGTCCCGGGCAAATCTGGAGTTCCTGAAATATACGGAATGCGCATATGCGGGCTGCCTGCCGGTGGGCACACCCGCGGCCAGCTTGCCGGCGGCGGCGCAGCAGCTGGTTCTGGAAACACCCCGATTCCTGAAATCCATGCGACAACCGGCGGCCGCGCGCGACAGCGGTCATTTCGAGGCGGCGCTCGCGTACCGAGCCGTCATGTCAAAATCGCGAAACTCGGGGGAGATGCGCGCGCGCCTGGAGAGCTTCGTTCAGTCGAATTTTCGCACCAATGATTGATCGCATCGAAGCCGCGCTGCCGGTGCATTTTTTCCTGCAGCCCAAGGCAATTACGCTGGAGCGCGCTCTGACGCTCGATCCGGATCGGGACTGGACTGATCTGCGCCGCGCGCGCGAGGTGTGGATCGTGCAGACCTGGAACCGGCTGTGCCACGCGGGCTACCCGCTCACGATGAGCGATCAAGCGCCGCGCGCCGGCATCATCGTTTATCACAAGGAAGATCAGCGCCTGCTGCTTAAGCGCCTGCCACGCGGCGCAACTCCGGTGCTGGTCGGTGTGCGGGCGGATTTCCGGGCCTGCACTTACGCCGATTTCGAGGTTCTGCAGAATGGCTACTACGCGGACGGGCGCCGCTCGTTCTTCATGCCGCACTGGCCGCAGCCGGGGCTACTGCCGCGCGACCCTGAGCGCGGCGACCGGATGGAACGCATCGCCTACAAGGGTTTTGTCGGCAACCTCGTACGGGAATTTCGCAGTGCGCGCTGGCTGGAATTCCTGCGTGAACAGGGCATGGTGTTCGACGACGACGCGGTGCTCGACGATTCCTTTGCTCGTCCCATTCGCACGCGGTTTCACGATTATCGTGAAGTGGACCTGGTGTTGGCAGTACGGGGCGGCGATGCAAGGACCAAGCCTGCGAGCAAGTTGGTCAACGCCTGGCAAGCCGGCATTCCGGCCTTGTTGAGTCCGGATTACGCCTTCGAAGAATTGCGCGAGAGCCCGCTCGATTACCTCGCCGTGCGCAATATCGCCGAGGCAGAGGCGGCCGTGCTGCGCTTGAAACGCGAACCGGGACTATACCGGGCGATGATCGAGCACGGCCGGCGGCGCGGCGCGGCGTTCACCGTCGAGAAAATCACCCAGTTGTGGGCGTTGCTGTTGTTTCAGACCATACCCACGCTGGCGCTGGCGCATCCCAGCCGCTACGGCAAAGGCGCGCGCACCTTTCGCCATCTATGGCAAAAGTTCGTCGAGGCTGCGGGACTCGCTCGCTTGGCAGTATGATACCGGCATGACGGTCCAAGAGTGGGTTCGCAAGGGTCGCGAGCTGGGCGCCAGCGATCTGCACATCGAGGCGGAGAACGCGCTGGTGGTGCGCGTCAGGGGACAGCTGTCATCCGTCGGCGCCAGCATAGCGGGGGCGGTTCTCGTGCAAGCCGCGCGCGAGCTACTGGGCGATGGCTGGCCGCAGTTTCTGAGCAGAGGGTCCGCCGACCTCTCCCGGACGATTGCGGGTGTGCGCTGCCGCATCAATATTTTCCAGACGGTTCGCGGGCTGGCGCTGGCGGTGCGCCTGTTGAGTGCATTTCAAAACAACTTGCGCGCTTGCAACCTGCACCCCGATTTGAAGCGATTGACGGATGTAACAACCGGGTTGGTGGTGGTATCGGGCCCCACCGGAAGCGGCAAGTCCACGACGCTGGCGGCGCTGGTCGAGGAGATCAATACGGCAAGCAGCCGCAATGTGATCGTCCTTGAAAGCCCCATCGAGTATTTGTTCACCAACCGGCGGTCGTTCATACGCCAGCGGGAAATTCCGACGCATTCGCCGAGCTACGAGCAGGCCCTGGTCGATGCCTTGCGCGAGAATCCCGACGTCCTCGTCATCGGCGAAATGCGCACTCCCGAGGTCATGCGGCTGACCTTGAGCGCGGCCGAAACCGGGCACCTGGTCATTGCCACGATGCATTCAGCGAACTGTGCCGAAGCGCTGACCCGAATTTGCATGTCGTTCCCGGCGGAGATCCAGGGCAGCATCCGCGCGCAGCTCGCGGATTGCTTGGTGGGCGTGGTCTGCCAGCGGCTGGATTTTCTCAGTGAATTCCGGTTGCGCGTTCCGGTCTGCGAAATATTGCTGCCGAGCGCCGCTGCAAAGGGAACGATTCGCGGCGGACAATTCAGCCAGATAGCCAATGTCCTGCAGACCGGCGGTGAGGCCGGAATGTGGAATTTCGACCGCTACGAACGCTGGGTGGCGCAAAAGAAGGACTGGGTCCTGCCGACGCTTGCCGCGCCGCTGGCGGAGGACCGGATCGCTCCGCCACCCCCCAAGATCCAGCGGCGCGAGACGCCGCCCAAAGTGCCGAAGGACGACGCCCTGGAAATATCGATAGAAGAAGATGCCAGCCTCGATGAACTGGCCAAGCGCATTGAACAGCGCACGCGACAATAGCTGAACCGCGGGGTCAGGTTTTGACGCCGATGATGCGCACCATGCCGCTTTGGGTGGCGCCGCGGCGAATCTCAAGCCCGTGTGCAACCAGTTTGGAAGCCAGCCATTCCGGAGCCAGCCGCAGTTTGGGATAGCTGCTCACACGCTGCTGCCATTCACCGTCACGCCGCTCCGTCAACACATCATGGACGTTGACGAAGTCCTGGCTGTACTCGAGAAAACAAGTGAGAATCCTGCGCTCATCGGCGCGCACCAGAATGAATCGCCGATCTCCCTCGAGCGCCTTGGTTGCGTAGTCGCGAAAGGTCGCGGCAAACACGCCGCCCGGCGCCAGCGACAGCGCTACCGCGGCGAGCAGTTTTTCAACCGCCGCGAAACTCGGCAGGTGCGTCAGCGTGTCGCCCATACACACGATGACGGCCGGCTGCCGCTTCACGAAATCCCGAAAATCCACCAGATCCGCATTGATTGCGACGACCGGCAGCGCTGCGCAGCGCGAGCGCAGCTCGTCGAGCAACAATTCGCTGCTGTCGATTGCCGTGACACTGAAGCCGCGATCGGCGAGCGCTCTCGTATGCAGTCCCAACCCGGCGCCCAGATCCACCGCGACGGCAGCGGCCGCCGGCGGCAGCCGCAACTCCTCGAGTTCGGCGGCAGCGCGCGCGAACGCGGCTTCAATATCGCCCAGCATCCAGGAATAAATCGGCGCCAGATGGGTCTGGTAGTGACGCGTGGCCGCCGCTGTCTGCATCGCCGCTACTCGCCCGCTGTGAGACCGCGCAGTGCCTGGCTTGCAAAGGCAACGCCGCCGTCCACCGTCAGTGTTGACCCGATGACGTAGTCGCCGGCACGCGAGGCCAGGAATATGGCGGCGCCCGCCATGTCTTCATCGGTACCGATACGTCGCGACGGAATACGTTTGGCCACTTCCTCGCCGCGGTCGCGAGCGTCCCTGTTCATGTCGGACTTGAAGGCGCCCGGCGCAATCGCGCTGACATAAATGTTGTCCTTCACCAGCCGCGCGGCCAGCAGGCGCGTCAGCTGGATGAGGCCCGCCTTGCTGGTGACGTATGAATACGTTTCCTGGTGAGTGAGGTAAATGCCGTCGATCGAGGCAATGTTGATCACCTTGGCGGGGCGCTCGGAACTTGCCGCCTTGCGCAATGCGGGTGCCATGGCCTGGGTCAAGAAAAACGGCGTCTTGGCGTTCAGATTGAGCACCTTGTCCCAGCCCTCCTCGGGAAATTCATCGAACTTCGCGCCCCATGCGGCGCCGGCGTTGTTCACCAGAATATCCACCTTGGGTTCGCGCGCCATGACCGCGGCGGCGAGCGAACTGACGCCCGCCAGGGTCGAAATATTCATTGGAATCGAAATGCAGGTGCCGCCGCCCTTGGATAATTCCTGCGCGGTCTGATTGCAGGCCTCGACCTTACGCGCCGATATGTAGACTTTTGCGCCCTGCGCGATGAATCCTTCGGCGATCATTTTGCCGATGCCGCGCGAGCCGCCGGTTACCAGCGCGACGCGCCCTTTGAGAGAGAAAAGATCCTTGGTGTTCATCTTCGTGAGTTCCTAGAAAGGTTGTGATTTTTTCCATACCCATTCTAACGTAAGCATTTGCGCAAACCCGCTACGACTCGCGGGGCAAACGAATTTCCCTGGGCCATCGTTCATGGCACAAAGCCAAAAAGCGGGTTCCCGCCTGCGACATGGGGCGGTGCTTCAAGCAATAAGCGCCGACTTGGCGATCGATATTCGAGTAGGGCAAGCCCTCGACCGGCACCAACTGCGACGGCACCGCGGGGAGCAAGTCTGAAACATAGCTGACGCCCTTGCCGTCGGCCACCAGCGCCAGCCGCAATTCCATATGACTGACCTCCCACACGGAACCAAAAGCATCACGCAGCCGCTCGCCGGTGGGGCGGCGAGCGGTCTCGTCAAGATACGAGGTAAGCAGTGGCAACTCCCGCATCGTACTTGTCGGGTCGCGCATCAAGGCACCGCGCGCCGGATGATCGCGCGCAATCATCAGGCGGCGCGTCTCGGAGAAGCACGGGTGCAGCGCGAAGTGCGCCGGCATATTGTGATGGAACGGACCGAATCCAAGCTCCCAGCGTCCCTCGGCGACGCCGTGCACGATCTCGCGACTCGGTGCAACGACGACCTTGAGCCGCGTCAGCGGATTGCGCTCGCAAAATTCCTTGAGCAAGGCCACACCCATGCGCGAGTTGGCGGCCGGGGAGAGCGCAAGCGACAGCGTCGACAGCGCACCGGATTTGATTTGACCGATGTCGGCCAGCGTTTCGCGCTCCTCGTTCAGCATGGTTTCCGCAAACCGCAACAGCCGAATGCCCGCTTCCGTGGGTTGCGGCGGGCTACCTCGATGCAGCAGCGAGGTGCCCAACCGGTGTTCCAGATTGGCAATGGTCTGGCTGACCGCCGATTGCGATAGATCCAACCGCTCGGCCGCGCGGCTGAAGCCTCCCGCTTCGATCACCGCGTGAAAGCAGCGCAATTCATTACGTTCAATCTGCATATGCCTAGGATAACCGACCGACCCGACTTATACCCTGGACTGATAGCTCCATCACTTCCACTGACTGGTCTTGGCCTAGCCCAGGCCTTAAGTTGATCTTCAGTGGAGGTGGGCTATGAACGCAGTTGTGGATATCAAAAAAGGGCTGGAAGGCGTCGTCGTGGACAGCACGTCGATTTCCCTGGTCGACGGCGAGGCCGGGCGCCTGTACTACCGCGGTTATCCGATCGAATCGCTGGTGAAATACCCGTTTGCGGCAGTCGCACATCTGGTTGTATTCGGCGACCTGCCAAA
>DATMKO010000077.1:0-9888 GCA_035571175.1 Steroidobacteraceae bacterium
GCCTGCATCGTTTTCCAGTCGGAAGACGACCCCATAATGACTCCGACCAAGGCTTTCATCACGCCAAGTTTACCAATCTATCCGAGCAACTGTCGCAGAAATGCAAAAAGCTCCCGTGCTCCGACCGGCGAGCGCTGTTCCACGCGCTCTTTCTCGGCTTTTTCGAGTAGCTTTGCCAACACCGCGCGGTCGGCGTTCGGATACTCCTTGAGCAATTCGTCAATGGCCGCCTTTGGCTCCGACAACAGCCGGTCGCGCCAACGTTCAATCTGTTGAAACTGCCGAATTTCCACATCATGGCGCTGTTTGCGCTCGGCCAGCTTGGCGAGCACCGGCAAAGGATCGATGTTGCGCATCAACTTGCCGATATACTGCCGTTGGCGGATTTGCGCCCCATGGGAGGGCAGCCGGCGCAGGTCGCGCAGCGCGACAAATAGATTGTCCGGCAAGTTGAGCGCCTTGATCTCCTGATCCGGCAGGGCGGATAGTTTTACGCCCAATTCCTGCAGAGAAGCCGCCTCGCGTTTGCGGGCGCTTTTGCTCAAGCGCTGCTCCTCGGATTCACCGGCATCGCCGGTTTCGTTCTCGCTCGTCATATTCCCCATGCTATCACTCGGGCCGGTAGAATCACCCGTTGGATTCCTGGAAGCTGATCGTTGGAGATGTCGATGTCCCTGACCAATACCCCCGTGCGCCTTGCCCAGGCTGATCTTCAGTCCATCATCGAACGCGCTCTGGATGAAGCCCGCGCCCGCGGAGCCTCGCAGGCTGAAGCCGCCGTCAGCCAGGATACGGGTCTTTCGGTCGGCGTGCGACTCGGCGAAGTGGAGACTCTGGAGCACCAGAGGGACCGCAGCATGGGAATCACCGTGTATTTCGGCCAACGCAAGGGATCGGCCAGCACGGCGGATTTCTCGCCGGATGCGGTTAGCGCAACCGTTGCCAAGGCATGCAGCATCGCCCGATTCACGGCGGAAGATGCGAGCGCGGGCCTTGCCGATGCCGTCTTGATGGCGCGCGCGCCGCAGAGCCTGGATCTCTCCCATCCATGGAACGTCACCGCGGACCGTGCCATCGAGATTGCCAAATCCTGCGAGGCCGCGGCGCTGGCATTCGACGCGCGCATCAACAACTCCGAGGGCGCCTCGGTGGGCACTCATCAGGGGCTGCACGTGTATGGCAACACCCATGGCTTCATCGGCGGCTATCCAACCACCTCCCACACCGTCAGCTGCGTGGTCCTCGCCGGAACCGGCGAGGATATGCAGCGCGATTATTGGTACACCAGTTCACGCGATTGGCACGAGCTGCAGGATTCCGAGGCCGTCGGCCGCGAAAGCGCGCGCCGCACCATAGCGCGGCTTGGACCGCGCAAGATCAGCACGCGCCGCGCGCCGGTGCTGTTCGCGCCGGAACTGGCGCGCGGTCTCATCGGCCATTTTGTCGCCGCGATCCGCGGCAGCAGCCAATACCGCCAAGCCTCGTTTCTGCTCAATTCAGCAGGTCAGCAGGTGTTTCCGGCGGGGTTCTGCATTTCCGAGCGGCCGCACATTCCCAAGGCCATGGGCAGCGCGCCGTTCGACGACGAAGGGGTTGCAACCCGCGATCGCGAGCTGGTGGCCGACGGCGTGCTCACGGGCTACATTCTTTCCAGCTACTCGGCGCGCAAACTCGGCTTGCAAACCACCGGTAATGCCGGCGGCGCCCATAATCTCATTGTCGCGCCGACGCAGGTCGGGGGTCTTGAGGCGATGTTGCAACGCCTCGGCACCGGTCTGCTGCTGACCGAACTCATGGGCCAGGGGGTCAATACCGTGACCGGCGACTATTCGCGCGGCGCCGCCGGCTTCTGGGTCGAAGGCGGCGCAATCCAATTCCCGGTGGCCGAGATCACGATCGCCGGCAATCTGCGCGCGATGTTCGCCGGGGTGGCCGCCGTGGGTGATGACATCGATATTCGCGGCGGCACCCGGGTGGGGTCGATCCTGCTGCAGGAATTGACCATCGCCGGCGATTGACTTCGGTTCAAGTGCTCTTGCCGAGGAGATCTTGAAGCGATCGATTCCCCAGGCGTTCGCGCATGGCGGACTCGATCCCGTTCAACAACTCAGGCAGCGGCTCAATGTTGCGTAGCGCAATTGCCAATCGGCCGTGATGCAGCGCGCGAACGGCATCGAGAATCTCAGCCAGCCGAATCTTGTCGGGGCCGCGGCCGGGAACGAATTGCTGTCGCTCGGTCGTCACCAGCAGTCCGGCTTGCTTCAGACAATCCAAAATGGGCTCGATAACCATGCCGGGGATGTCGAGTGCAGCGCCCAGGGCGCGCGCCGTGGGAGGGCTCGTGCCGGCCGCGTAATCGCGGCCAATGAGGTACATGACGGACAGCGCCGCGAGTTCGCGATCCCGGCCGGCCAATTCGATGGATTCCAGGCCGTGGCGCAGATACTGGGGATACTGCAGATAAAACGCGAGCTGCGCGCCGATCAGCAATATGAGCCAACTCAAGTAAACCCAGATGAGCGTCGTCAGCACGATGGCAAAACCCGTGTACACCGCCACCAGCGACGACGAAAATACGATGAACGCCGTAAACGCCTTGCCGACCAGCGCCCAAAGGATGCCGGAGGCAATGCCGCCGATGAGCGCCGCGCGAAACTGCACCTTGGTGTTGGGGATGAATCTGTACATGATCGTGAACACGGCGGTGACGATCAGGTACGGCAGGATCTGCCGCGCGGCCCGGAACGTCCATGCCAGCGGCGCAAATGCATCGAGCCACATTGCAAACGGGCTGTTCTGCGCGCTCGCCAGCAGTCCCAATGCAAGGGCGAGCAGGATCGGACCGATAATCATCACGCCTGCATATTCGATGAAGCGGCGCGCGAAACCTCGCGGGTGCTCGACACGCCACACGAAATTGAAGCTCGTTTCGACCTTCTGCACGGTGGTGATCACGGTGTAGGTGAGAAATCCCAGCCCGATTGCGCCGTAGAGAACACCGCGCATGTTCGCGACGAATTGCATGACGCTTTCGGTCAATTGCGATGCCGCGCCGCCCAACGGGCTGAAGAATTCATCCAGAAGGAAGCGCAGATCTCCATGCGCGCCCCAGCCTTTCAATATCGAAAAACTGAAGACCATCAGCGGCACGATCGAAAGCAGTGTCGTGTAGGCCAGGCTCATGGCGCGGACGCTGATTTCACCGTTCAGCCAATCGCGGATCAGGGCCGCCGGATAGCGCGCCAGGCGCAACACCGCGCCCCACGGCGGACCCAGGTCGCGCGAGCCGATGAACAGCGCGTCTTCCAGGGTTTCAACCCATTTGATCATGAAGGGCGCCTGCTCTCGCGCCTTAAGCCGCCGTCAACAGCTTGAGCGCCTCGCGATAATTTTCGCTGGTGCGCGTCAGAATCTCGGGCGGCAGATGGGGTGCGGGCGGCTTTTTGTTCCAGTGCAGCGATTCCAAGTAGTCGCGCACGAATTGCTTGTCGAAACTCGGCGGACTGATGCCCGCTTTGTACGATGCCATCGGCCAGAACCGCGACGAATCCGGCGTCAATGCCTCGTCGATGAGATACAGGCGACCCGCCTTGTCGATGCCGAATTCGAACTTGGTGTCGGCAATGATGATGTTGCGCGCGCGGGCGTGTTCCGACGCGAAACGATAAATCTCGAGCGCGATGCGCCGCATGCCGGTCGCGCATTCGAGTCCGACCAGTTTAACCACGGCATCGAAGTCGATGTTTTGATCGTGAGCGCCTGCCGGCGCTTTTGAGGCCGGCGTAAATATGGGCTCCGGCAAACGCTGCGCCATCTGCAGCCCGCGCGGCAAGTCTATGCCGCACACAGATCCGTGCTGTTGATAGTCCTTGTAGCCGGAGCCGATCAGGTAGCCGCGCACCACGGCCTCCACCGGCAAAGCGCTCAGCTTCTTCACGATCATGGCCCGCCCTTGAAGCTGCGCGCGTTCCTGCGGATCGGAAATGACGTCCTCGATGCGCAGGCTGGTGAGATGATTCGCCGTCATATGGCTGGTTTTCGCAAACCAGAACAGCGAGATCTGTGTCAGCACCCGTCCTTTGAAGGGAATCGGGTCGGGCAAGACAACGTCGAACGCCGACAGGCGATCGGTGGCGACGATCAGCAGATGCTCGGCGTCCACATCGTAGATGTCACGCACCTTTCCTTGATGAATTTTTTTAAGGGAGCGTAGTTGCGATTCAAAAAGCGTTGCCGACTGCGAGAACTGTTCCATGTGTGTGCGGCCTGCGGACTGCTACCATTGAAGGTCGGCGATTGTGGCGGGACAGGACGGATAGGTCAACGCGAATGGCGTGGAAAGGCATTTTTTTTGGGGCTTTGATCGGCCTATTGATCACCAAGAGCGCCTGGGGAGCGGCGCTGGGCGCCGTTATTGGGCACATGCTCGATTCAGGTGCAGGGATCCGGGTAGGCGGGGGCGGACCCACGTCGATCTCCGGAGAATTCTTTCGCACCACGTTCGAGATCATGGGCTATGTGGCCAAATCCGACGGTCGCGTATCGGAGGCTGAGATCGACGCGGCCCGCGGGCTCATGCAGGAATTGAATCTGGGCGCCGCGGACATCAGCGCGGCGATCGCGTGTTTCAGGACCGGAAAATCCGCAAATTATGACGCTGAACTGAGCATCGAACGGCTGCGCGAAGCCTGCGGGCTGCGTTACGATCTATTGCGGGCATTTGTCGAGCTGCAATTGCGCGCGGCGCTCGCGGGCAACGGTATATCACCGCCGGCGCGGGGCATCCTGACGCGGATTGCCGAGCGCTTGGGACTGTCCGGCATCGAATTTGCGCACCTGGAGGCATCGGTGCGTGCCAGGCAGGCGCGCGGTAAATCCGGGTCCCTGGCGGAGTGCTATGCGGAGCTCGAGGTGGACGCTAGTATCAGCGATCAAGAGGTAACCAAGGCCTATCGCCGCCAAATGAGCCGGCACCATCCTGATAAACTCGTGGCCAACGGCCTGCCGGAGTCGATGGCACAAATGGCGAAAGAAAAAACTCAGCGCATCCAAGAGGCCTATGAAGGTATTCGCGCGGCGCGTGGAATGCGCTGAGCCATGGGCATCATAATTTCTCCTTCGATTTTGTCGGCGGATTTTGCGCGTTTGGGCGAAGAAGTGAACGCGGTGCTCGCCGCCGGCGCCGACTGGATTCACTTCGACGTCATGGACAATCATTACGTCCCCAATCTCACCGTCGGCCCGTTGGTATGCGCGGCGCTGCGCAAGGCTGGCGTGAAAGCGCCGATCGACGTGCACTTGATGGTGTCGCCGGTCGATTCCCTGGTGGCGGACTTCGCCAAGGCAGGTGCGAGCAACATCAGCTTTCATCCCGAGGCCACGCAGCACGTGGATCGCACCATTCAACTCATCCGTCAATCCGGCTGCAAACCAGGGTTGGTCTTCAACCCGGCGACCTCATTGAGCTGGCTGGATTATGTAATCGATAAAATCGATATCATTTTATTGATGTCCGTTAATCCGGGATTCGGCGGGCAGGAGTTCATTCCCGAGGTCCTGCCAAAACTCACCGAGGCGCGGGCGCGAATCAAAGCCGCGAAGCGCGACATCCGGCTCGAGATCGATGGCGGCGTCAAGATCGAGAATGCCGCGAGAATCGCGCAGGCGGGCGCGGACACCTTTGTCGCCGGTTCGGCGATCTTTGGCAGCTCTGATTACGCGAGAACCATCACGGCCATGCGCGCGCAAATAGCGATAGGCGCGGGCGCCTAGCCGCGGGCACCCGCGGGCGCTTACGCAGCGCCGGTTGTGCGACGCAGCGTCACACTCATGTTGCGAGATTGAACGCTCTGCACATAGACTCACCCGAACAGGCAACAACAATGAACGTGGGGGAGGTCAGATGAGTAACAAGCTCTCTGCAACCACTGCAGCAATCTTGCTCGCGATGCTCCATGGCCTCAGCGCGTACGCGAACCCCGATGGGCAGAGCAGCACTCTCGCCGGCGGATTCACGTACGCAAAACACGACTAGCCACCCCGGTGGCGTATTGAAGTGACCGTACGCACTTCAGCGCCAATTGCCTACCTTATCTGACGGAGTTGTCCTACGCGTGCGTTAGGCTTCGCGCGTCACACTCCTGCTTTGGAAAAGCGGTACTTGTCTTAGCAGGAGATTGATGTGCAGAAGCTTTTATTGCCGATGATTGGAATATTGACCGCCGCGCTGGCGGGCGGTTGCAACAGTGCGAAGTCGCCGGCGGCAGTCGCCACCGATGTGGCTGCGGCGCGGCAGCAAGCTTCTACCGAAGTGATGGATGCCCGGAAGGATGCGGCGAAAAATGTCGACAGTGCTGCCGCAAACGTTGACGGCTCGTCCAAGGATCTCAACGAAGCCAGCGCCAGAGCCGCATATGATGTGGCTGTAGCGCAGGCGGATGGCGATCATAGCGTCGCAATCCAACAGTGTTCCGCCCTGATTGGGGAGGCGCAAAAGTCCTGCAAGGAACGAGCCGACGCCCGTAATGACCAGGCGAAAACTCAGGCCAATGTTACTCGTCTTTCGAAACTTCAATAGTCATTCTGCTTCAGGCACCAGATTGCTGGTGAAGGCCGGAACGTCACGCCGCGGCGGCCGGATCGGCCGATAGCTCCACCGGCTGCGAAGTCGCATCCAGGGTCTTGAGCAGCACCGGACGGCGCCACACGCTCTTCACGTACTGCAATACCTTGCCGGCGCGCTCCACATCGAGACCGCGGCCGTCGAGTTTCGTATCGTGTTCGAGGATCAGCGTGCCGTCGCTGCGCATCTCGACGACCGACACCCGCGGCGCGCCGAAATTGTATTTGTCCGACAGCAGGCCTTCGCGAAGCGCCTCGATCTCGCCGCCGACGACCTTGACCTGGCCATTCTGCTGCCGCTGGTAGTTGAACAGGCCCATTTCCGTCGCGATTTCACGTGTCAGATGGTTGCGCAAGAAGCTGAAATCATCGTCTTCGCGCCTGATGCGCAGCGCCTCATCTAACCCTGCGCGCTTGAGGATTGCCTCCCAGAGCGTGAAGCCCAAGTGGTAGGGATTGACGGCAAGCGCACTCTTTTCGCCGGCGGCAATCGGCCGCACCACATCCGAGTGGCATTTGATCGCATCGACGTACGCCTCCTGCGGAATGAAATCCGACTCGCGCAGCAGGCGCGCATGCCAGTAGGACGCCCAGCCCTCGTTCATGATCTGCGTGGCAAACACCGGGTAGAAATAAAATGATTCCTCGCGCACGGCGAGAAAAATGTCGCGCTCCCAGCTCTCCATTTCGGGCGCATAGGTGGCGATGAACCAGAGCAGGTCGCGCTCGGGATGCGCCGGTACCGGCGCGCGTTTCTTTTGCGATTGCGGGGCGGCGGAATTGGCGCCCTCCAGCGCCTCAAAGCGGGAACGAAATGTGTCGTCCACCCGCAGTTTTGGGACTGCCACGAATTCCGGATAGCGTTCACGGCGCAGCGGCTGGTCGAGGTCGATGTATTGTTCGAGAGACAACGCCGCGTCGAGCACCCGTTCCACCGCGGCCTGGCCGTAAGCTTCGATATGGCGCTCGATTTGCCGCGCGTGGTTGGCGGCGTGTTCCACGATGTGATCGCTGATCTGCTCCTGGCAGCGGCGAAACAGCATATTGTTCTTTGAAAAATCGGCGTGCCCCAGGACGTGGGCGGTCACCAATATGTTATCCGCCAGTCCATTGCTCGAGGCGAGATAGGCGTGACCGGGATTCCCCGGAAACACGACCTCGAAAAGGCGGGAGAACCCCATATGCCGCTGTACCAATTGATAGATGTAGCGCGCGCCAAACGACCAGTGCGGCATGCGCACCGGCAGGCCGTACACCGCGATCTCCGTCATGAAGCTGTCGGGAACCGCCTCGAAGATGACGGGCGACCAGTCGAGCCCAAGCGTGCGCGCCAGATCCTCCAAGCGCGGTACGTGTCCACGCCAGTCCTCGCTCATGGCGCAGCCCCCTGCGCGTCGATTTGCGCGGCTTGCGATTCCGCCGCAAAGAAGTGGCGCACGGCCGCCGCGATATCGTCGGGGCCTGAGATGACGAATCGGCCGGTCGGCGCGCCGGTTGCAGCTATCTCATCGAATATTTGGAATGTCTCGGTGGACGTGCTGCGCGCCGTGGCGGGCGAAACCTCGGCGTAGCCGCTATAGCGCGTCAGCTTGGCGATGGCTTCGAGTTCGCCGCGGGCTTGCGCGCGATCATCGCTCGCGTTGTCGCCATCAGAGGCGTAGAAAAGATAGACGTTGCAGCTCGAGGGATTGAAGCGCGTTTCCATGATTTCCCGCACCTTGGCGAATCCCACTGAGGCTACGGTTCCGCCGCTGCCCGTGACTTTGAAGAAATCCGCTTCGCTGAACTCCCACGCCTCGGTGGTATGGGCGACGAACACGATATCGAGAGCCTGATACTCGCGGCGCAGGCCCGCTGCAGTCCAGAAGAAAAACGTCTTGGCCAACTGACGGTCCCTGTCGGTCATGCTCGCCGATACGTCGATCAAGAAGAACACCGCGGCCCGTACCGCCGGCTGCTGACGGCGCGTAAGTTGGCGATAGCGCAGATCTTCATCGGTGAAGGTCGGCGATGCCGCGTCGAGCGAGCGGCGTTTGATGGATTCCTTCAGGGAGCGGCGTCGATCGAGTCGGGAGCGCGCGCCGCGCTTATCCAAGCCCTCGCGCTTCCATTCCAGGTCCTCCGATTTGCCCACCCGGGGCTGCAGATTGGGAAGCTTGAGGTCCTCCCACAGCCAATCGATGACCTCATCGACCTTGAATTCGAGCAGCAGTTCGGTGCCGCCGCGCTCGCGGCCGCCGCTGCCCTTTTGGCCGGGTCCGCCGTCCGAGTTGGCTTGTCCGAGCACATCGCCCGGTTTGGCCTTTCCCTGCCCGACGCCGGTCTGCTCGCCGTCGTCGCGCAGCTGAAAGCGGTAGTGCTCGAGCATGCGCACCGGAACGCGCACGGTACGCGCGCCGCCCTTGATGATGTCCGACCCTGCGACGATTTGCGGCAGGTGCTCGCGTACCGCCGCCCGGATCTTTTCGCTGTGCCGCAGCCAGTCGCGGGCACCGCGCGAGAACAGCTTGTACCAGCCGTTGATGTGCGGACGCTCCGGCCCGTCAGTATTCATGGTCGCACCTCACTTGGGTTGGCGCCATGGCTGTAGTCTACTCCTGCGACAGCAGCGTGGTGACGTAGCTCAGGGCCTCTTTGGCGCTGTGATCGTCATAGCCATATTCCTTGACGAGTCTTTCCTGGACGACGGATATCTTTTGGCGGGCTTCATCATCGGGTCGGGACGTGGAGGTCACCAATCGCAGCACGTCGCGCCGCTCTTCGAAGAGATACTGCTCGATCGCCTCGCGAACGCGCGCGTGGCTGCCGAGGTGAAATTTCTCGCCGGCCTTGAAGGCCACCATGGCCTTGCGGATGACCTCCTGGCGGAACGACTGTTTTCCCGATTCGGAAATCTTTATCTTCTCTTCGACCGACCGCAGGAAGCGTTCGTCCGGAGCACGGTTCTCGCCGGTCATGGGATCGGTGACCTGTCTTTGATCGAGCGAGGCCTCGACCTCGTCCAGGTACTTCTCCAGGAGCTGCTGCGCCTCGTCTTGAAAGGATGCGAACAGGGCGCGATGCACGTCCTCCTTGACCCAGCGGTTGTAAAACTCCTTGCGGGCGGTGACCAGATGATCAAACCACAGTTTCTTCTGTTTGGCGTCCATGCGCGCGTCGCTTTCGATCGCGTCCTTGAGCGCGAGCAGCAGCTCCATGCTGGTGAGGCTGTGCGCATTGCCGCGGGTGATCGCGTTTGACAAGGCATTTATCACGAAGCGCGGACTG
>DATMKO010000078.1:0-2001 GCA_035571175.1 Steroidobacteraceae bacterium
CCCGCGGTGTCCACCGAATGAGCACTTGAGATGCACTCCTACGAAAATGAGCCCATCGTCGTGCAGCGCGAGGTCAAGGCGGTGGCCATACCCGCCGGCGTCGAGGTGACTCTCAAATTGGGATCGGTCGGCTACATCACTCAAGCGCTCGGCGGCAGCTTCACCGTATACATCGATGGCAATTTGTTTCGTATTGCCGGCCAGGATGCCGATGCCATCGGCAAAACGGCGGCGAAGGCGCCCGAGGTTCCGCCCGGCGCCTCCGAGGAAGACATCAAGAACATCGTGTGGCAGCAACTGAAGACTTGCTATGACCCCGAGATACCGGTAAACATTGTCGACCTAGGGCTGGTTTACGAATGCGATGTCAGCAAAAACGACGACGCGACACGCACCGTCGACATCAAGATGACATTGACCGCTCCCGGCTGTGGCATGGGCGAAGTGCTGGTGCAAGACGTGCGCGAGAAGGTGCAGATAGTCCCGACGGTGGCGCGTGCGAATGTCGAACTGGTATTTGACCCGCCGTGGAATCAAACCATGATGTCGGACGAAGCCCGCTTGCAAACCGGCATGATGTAACTGGCCGCGAGGCGATGATGGCGACCTGGATCGATGCAGGCCTCACAGCGAATTTGCAGGACGGGCAGACAAAGTCCATCGCCGCAGGCAGGTGCATGATTGCCGTGGTGCGCAGCGGCGATACTTTTTTCGCCATCGAGGATGTCTGCACTCACGATGGCGCGGCTTTGACGGGCGGCGAAATCGAGGGCGACGAAATTATTTGCCCGCGCCATGGCGCGCGTTTTTGCCTGCGAACCGGTGAAGCGCTCTCGCCGCCGGCGTACGAACCCGTGCGTGTCTTCGCAACCAAGATCGAGCATGAGCATCTGTGGGTACTCGCAGACTGACGCTGCTGCGGCACGGGAAAGCGGAAGCCGCCGACTCTTCTCCGGAAGACTTTGAGCGCGCGCTCACGCACCGCGGCAGCATCGAGGCGCAGAAGATGGCAACGCACCTGGTGCGGCGAAATCTCGTACCGGATCTGTTGCTGGTGAGCCCCGCGGAACGCGCGTGGGCGACCGCGGAAATCATCGCGGCGGCGTGTGAGCTCGATCCGAAGCAAATCCAATGTGCGCGCGAATTGTATCTGGGCTCGCCGGAGACCACGTGGCGGCTGCTCGCGCACCGTGCCGCCTCGCTGCACCACATCATGATCTGCGGCCACAATCCGACGTTAAGTCAAATCGCAAGCCGCTTCGGGCCGAAGCCACAACGACGCGAACTGGCAACTGCGGGCATCGCCACCGCGGTCTGGCACAGCGGCGAATGGCAGACGCTGCAACCGGAGTCAGCGGATAGCTGCGAACTGGAGGAGCCGGACAGCACGGACGATCTTTAAAAACTTAAGGGCCGCCGCAAGTTGCAGTATAGTTCCAGCGCACCGGTCCACTATGGCCCGCTTCAGCCAACGAACAATCACTAATTCCGGGGACGACATGCAAACCAACAATCCGCCGCGCTGGCAAATCCTGGCACTGACCGTGATCGTTTCGCTTACCTGGCAGCAATCCGCCGAGGCGCGTCACCACCGGCCGCTTCCGCCCGCCTTGGGCGCCGCGCGCCAGGCCAGCGTGCAGGTTGAAGTCAGCGCCGCCAATGCGGCGCAGTCCTCGCCCTGGACACCGCTGAATAATCAACCGAACTTCCTGCCGTTCGGCGCCAGCACCCCGATGCTGCTCACCGATGGCAGCGTCCTCGTGCAGGACACCTGCGCGACAGACTGGTGGAAATTGACTCCGGACCAATACGGCAGCTACGTCAACGGCACCTGGACGCAAGTCGCGTCGCTGCCGACGGACTACGCCCCGTACAGCAATTCCTCCGCCGTGTTGCGCGATGGCCGGCTCATCATCGAGGGCGGCGAGTACAACTGTTATGTCGATCCGGTGAACGCCGTATGGAGCGCCCAGGGGGCGATCTATGATCCGGTTGCCAATG
>DATMKO010000079.1:0-9795 GCA_035571175.1 Steroidobacteraceae bacterium
AGCGCCGCGGCGCCGGCGCAGGGAACGTTGGCAGCTTCCATGGATCCGAATGCAGCCGCCCGATTCGCAGGGTTGGCGCTCAAATGCCTGCACGATGAGTATCCCAGCCACATCAGTGTGACGATGGACCGCGATTCCGACGCCCGTCCGCCGCGTGAATTGACGCCCGCATTTTACGGCTGCTTCGACTGGCATTCGGACGTACACGGCCACTGGCTGCTGGTGCGCCTCCTGCGCCTGCTGCCGGATGCGCCTTTCGCCGCCCAGGCGCGGGCGGAGCTGAAGCGCAGCTTCACGGCGGAAAACATCGCCGGCGAACTTGAGTTTCTCAAGCACCCCGGCCGCGCTTCCTTCGAACGCCCTTACGGACTTGCGTGGCTGCTGCGATTGTGTGCGGAGCTCCGCGAGTGGCCGGACCCAGAGGCACAGCAATGGTTGAATGTCCTAAAACCGCTGGAATCCGAGGCAGCAGGCCGCTTGAAGAGCTGGCTGCCCAAACTTCACTATCCGATTCGAATCGGTGAACACGATCAGACCGCGTTCTCGTTCGGGCTGATGTGGGACTGGGCCGGGATCGCGGGCGATGAGCAAATGCGCACTAATTTGAGCGACGCGGCCAGGAGATTCTATTTCAATGACCGCAACTGCCCGTTGAGCTACGAACCCTCCGGCGAAGATTTTCTCTCTCCCTGCCTCGCCGAAGCCGACTTCATGCGCCGACTGCTCAAACCCGAGGCCTTCGGTCCCTGGTTGTCTGCCTTTCTGCCGGGAATTCCCAAACGAGCCGGTACGCCCTGGCTCAAGCCGGGTGTGGTGACAGACCGCTCCGACCCGAAGCTGGCCCACATCGACGGCCTTAACTTAAGCCGCAGCTGGATGCTGCAGGGAATTGCCCACGGATTGGCTAGCGGCGATTATCGCGTGCCGGTGCTGCTCGCCAGCGCGGCGGAGCACCAGAGTGCGTCTCTTCCAGCAGTCACCGGCGAGCACTATGAGGGCGGCCACTGGCTCGGCACATTTGCCGTATACCTGACCAGCGCCGCAGGCCTGCGCTGATATAATCGCCTACGAGCTTAGCGTCCGGGAGTTGCGAGAATGACCGATCATAGCGAGATGGAGCACGCCACCTTCACGGCGATGACCGAGAGCACTGAAGCGGATTGGAAAAAGATCGCGGCCGCCGCCAATGCGTTCAACGGTGAATTGGCGAATCGTGTACTCGCGCACTTGAAGTTGCTGAAGGGCGATTGCGGCGGCTTCTCGGTGGATCGCCTGGAACACTCGCTGCAGTCGGCAACGCTGGCGTATCGCGATCACATGGACGAGGAATACGTCGTATGTGCGCTGCTGCATGATATGGGCGACATTCTCGCCTCGACCAATCACGCGGAACTGGCCGCGACCGTGCTCAAGCCCTTCGTGTCGGACGAGAACTGGTGGATGCTGCAGCATCACGGCATCTTCCAGGGCTATTACTTCTTTCACTACCTGGGGCTGGATCGGAACATGCGCGAGCAGTTCCGCGATCATCCGAATTTCGAGCGCACGGCCTTGTTTTGCACGCGCCATGATCAGAATGCCTTCGACCCGAACTACGACACCATGCCGCTGGAAGCCTTCGAGCCCATGGTGCAACGGGTGATGGCCCTTCCTAAGCGCTCGATTTATCTGCGCGAGGATCAGAAACAGGGAAGCGCGCTGCTCGCCGTTTAGGGCTTGGCCACCGGCGTTGCAGCGGCGTTGTCTTCCGCGGCGATGACACCCGGCGTGCGCCAGCCGCTGCGCAATCCCCAGAAGTAGAAGACGATCGAAGCCGCTGCCACGCACAGCTGGTCCCAGCCATAGCCGATGTAGCCGTGGCCCTCGAATTCCTTGCTGCCGGCCCATGACAGAATGGTGATGGCGAGCAGATACGCGCCCAGCCACCAGGCGCCGCGCAGCTGCCGGCCGAAATCGCGCCAGTCCGCCTTCGCTTGGTAGTACAGGTACACGGGCATCGGCAGTATCAACAGCAGCATGATCTGTCCCGTGTGGGGCCAGCGGGCCCAAAACAGCATCAACGTCGCGAGCACGAAGGCCATCGGCGCCAGCACTGCCAATCCCGGCACGCGCAGCGGGCGATGCAGGTTGGGGGCCGTGCGGCGCAACACCATGACGCTGATCGGCACCACGAGATACGTGATGATGGTGGCGACGGAAATAACCGCCGCGAGCTTGCCCCAACCGCGGAAGAAGAACAAAAAGATGAACGACACCGCCAGATTGAACCACATCGCCGGGCGCGGGATGCCGTAGCGCGGATGCACGCGGCCGAGAACCTCGGGCACGGTGCCGCTCACCTCCATGGCGTAGATCATGCGCGCGGTGGTCGCCGTGTAGGCGCTGCCGGTGCCGCTCGGGCTGACAAAGGCATCGGCGTAGAGCAGCAGGGCGAGCCAGTTCAAATTGAGTGCCAGCGCCAATTGCGCAAACGGCGAGCTGTATTCCAGTCCCGCCCAACCTTCGCGCAAATGTTCCGGCGCCACGGCGCCCAGGAAGGCGACCTGCAGCAGGATATACACCACGCTGGCAAGCGCGATCGAGCCGAAGATCGCGAACGGCACGCTGCGCCCCGGATGGCGCGCCTCGCCGGCGAGGTTCACGGGACTTTGAAAGCCGTTGTAGCTGAACACGATGCCGCTGGTGGCAACCGCGGTGAGGATGGATGCCAGATTTCCCACGTGCTGCCCGCCGTGTACGCCCACCTGAAAATTCTCCCAATGGAAACTGGTGAACATGAGCGCAACGGCGGTCCCGGCAGGCACGATCAGCTTGAAAAACGTGATAGCGCTGTTGGTGCTTGCAAAAACCTTCACGCTCCAGAAATTGACCAGGAAATAAATCACCACCAGAACGGCGGAGATCGATAGGCCCGGTACCGTCAGCTCGCCCTGACCGTTTGCGGCGTGTTTATAAAGATGCTGCGCCCAGGTCCACGGCCATGAGCTCATGTACTGCACCGAAGCCTCGGCCTCCACCGGAATCACGGAAACAATGGCGATCCATGCCGCCCAGCCGGCCACGAAGCCGACCAGCGAGCCGTGCGAATAGTGCCCATAGCGGACCGCACCGCCGGACTCGGGAAACATGGCACCCAGCTCGGCATAAGTCAGCGCGACGAACAATATGACCACCGCGCCGATGATCCATGCATAGATTGCTCCGGGGCCGGCCAGCTGGGCGGCACGCCAGGCGCCGAACAGCCAACCGGAACCGATGATCGAGCCCAAGCCCGTGAACATCAACGCGATGGCGCCGACTTCGCGGCGGATTGCATTTTCATTGGACATTGTTGTTCTCCCTCTTGCCGAACTGTAGCGGCTTTCTACGGCTGCGTCATTTGCACCATAATCGCGCACCTATGCGTAATGTCCGCGTGAAGATTCACATCAATGCCCCGATTGAACGGGTATTCGCCGCGGTCAGCGATCACGAAGGTTTTTTGCGGGCGGACGACGGCACAGCGACCAGATTGCTGCGCGCCGGCGATACCGAACGAGCGGGCCTGGGATGCTTGCGTGAGGTCAAGGTCGGGCGCCGCGCCAGGTACGTGGAAGAAATCACCGCGTGGCAGCGACCTTCCTACTTCGAGTACACGATTCGCGAGGCATCATTGCCGATTCGCCATGTAGTATCGCGCCTGACATTCACGCCCGCCGCGGGTGGGACAGACGTGGAATGGACCTCGCGTTTCGCGATTCCGATTCCCATCATTGGCGGGTTTCTCGGCGCCAGGGCCGAAAAACTCTACGCGAAAGCATTCACCGGGCTGCTCACAGCCGCGAAAGCGCGGCTCGAAACCCATCACCCCGTCTGAGGCTCACAGCGCCGCTGGCGAGCAAAGCGGCGGGCCGGGCTTTTACAGCGCGGCAGGCTCCGCTTCACAACCATGCTCGCAGCGGTCTCTTTCGATTTGCAGCGTCGCGTGATGGATATGGAAGCGGCGTTTTAGATTCGGTGTCAAAGAGCTCAACAGTGCGTCTTCCGCACTTCGGTCCGGTACCACCAGGTGCGCAGTCAGCGCCACGCTGGTGGTGCTGAGCGCCCAGATGTGCAGATCGTGAACATCGGTTACTCCCCGCTGATCGGCGAGAAATGACATCACGGCCGACGAATTGACGCTGGCGGGCACGCCGTCGAGCGACAGGGTCAAGGAATCCCGCAGCAGCCGCCAGGTGCTCATCAATATCACGGCAACGATCACCAGACTGACGATGGGATCCAATCGGCTCCAGCCCGTGAGCACGATGAGCAGACCCGACAACAGCACTCCCGCCGATACGGCGGCATCGCCCAGCATGTGGATATACGCGCTCCGCCGGTTCAGATCGCCGTGGCTGCCGGCGTGCAGCAACCAGGCGCTGATGCCATTGAGGACAATGCCGATCCCGGCAACGATCATCACGGTCCGTCCCGCCACCGGGGGCGGCGAGCCGAGCCGGCTGGCGGCCTCCCAGGCGATGGCGCCGCATGCCAGCAGCAACAGAACGGCATTCACGAGCGCCGCCAGCACCGAGGAGCGTCCCAACCCGTAGGTGAATTTTGCGCCCGGCGCGCGGCGACCCAGCAACAGAGCTGTCCAGGCGCATACCAGGCCCAGCACATCGCTCAAGTTATGCCCCGCGTCGGCGATCAATGCCACCGAGTTCGACACAAACCCAAAGCCGCCCTCGATCAGCACGAAAATCATGTTCAGCGCCACCGCGACGCCCATGCGCAGGTTGATGCGCTCCGGAGCCATCGCGTGCGCGTGACCCATCCCATGAGCGTGCGCATGGCCGTGATCGTGGTCATGCCCATGTTCACGAGTGCCGTCGTGACTGTGCGCATCGGACGCGTGCTCATGCGAGTGCGCACTGTGATCTTCATGCTGCATCGGGTTTGTGGTCCTTCAACTCCTGGAAATCTTGACCCAGTAAAGCGTACCCCCCCATAGTATACCAAAACCCAGGGAAACGGCGAAACTCGCAGATTACAGGCCCAGATCGCTCAATGCCGGGTGCCCATCCGGACGCCGTCCTAGCGGCCAGCGATAGCGGCGGTCGGCCTCTCTAATCGGCAGGTCGTTGATGCTGGCAATGCGCAGCCTCATCAGGCCGTGCTCGTCGAACTCCCAGTTCTCATTGCCGTAACTGCGCAGCCAGTTGCCGCTGTCGTCGTGCCATTCGTAAGCAAAGCGCACGCTGATGCGGTTATTGCGAAATGCCCAGAGTTCCTTGATCAGCCGGTAATCGAGTTCCCGCGACCACTTGCGAGTCAGAAACGCCTGAATGGCATCGCGGCCCTGCAGAAACTCCGCGCGGTTGCGCCAACGACTATCGGTCGTATAGGCGAGCGCCACACGCACTGGGTCGCGCGAATTCCATGCATCTTCAGCCATGCGCACTTTTTGCTGCGCGGTTTCTTCAGTAAACGGTGGCAGGGGAGGTCGTTCCATGTCAGCTCACTGATCTCAAACGATTCGACAGTCATACGCTCCAGGATTCACTTAGAAATGCCGGGACAAATACAACGTGGCGCTCTCGATTTTATAGAAGCTGTCGGGGCGCAGGCCCTGCGGATCGCTCTCCAATACATGATCGCGCGCAACATTTTGCGCGTAGCGAAGATCCAAATCCAAATCCCATTTCGGCAGGATATTTCGCCAACCCCCGCCCATGCCTGCGTAGATCGACGTCGCCGGCGTCGCCAAATTGTAGCGGGCAACCCCGCCGAACAAGCTGAATGTGAAGGGACTGTCGAAGCGATGACGATAATCGAGGGCTCGCAGGCCGATGAGCAGGTGATCATCGATTTGATCCAACTCCACGCGCGCTCCCAGATCGTTGGTGTCGCTGACGGCGCGGCGCGCGCCTACGGCGAAGTGCGGTCCGAAATTGAGCGGCGTCGTGGAGGTTTGCTGGACCGGGGCCCCGTTGATACGCACTTCGTTGAGGTTGATCTTTACCTCGTTGGCGTTTGCGCCGGCATCGACGAATACTTCGGCGCCGTGGTGATTCACTTCGTCCGCAGTCTCGTCCGCGTCTGCCTCATCGACCGCGCCCGTGTCGCGCGTGCGCGCATCACCGCCGTAACGCACGAACCCGGACAGCCGGCTGAAGGATTTACCGTACACGTCCCGGCCGGCGAAAACTTCCCCGCCGACGGTAAGGCCTTCCCAAGGCCGCGCGTAGCGAATGGAAAAATCATAATAATGGTGATAGGGAAAAGCGCCCGGCGGCGGCGGCACATAGTTGCGGTTATCGCCGCCGTAGTAGGTCTCATTGACCACCGTGCGAATGCGCTCTTCGAGATATCCGCCGAAGTCCGGCTCCCAGCCGACGCGCAGCATCATGCTTCTTGCTCCGACGCCGTCGCCGAAGTTGCGCTGATCGGCACCCCAATTGCCCTCTACTATGCCGTCGTTGGTTGTGCCGTCCAAGAATATATTGTGCACGTACCAGATATTGGACCATTCGGAGATTTCGAAAGTGGCGTCGAAATAGCGGAAAATCCGCGGGAAATCGATACCTGCCGAGGCTGCGGGATTCCCCAGCAGGTAGCTGCCGCCGTCAGAGTTGTCTTCGCCGGCATATTGGAAGTACAGGGCAAATGGCGTCTTTGCGGGGATGATGACACGGCTGACATAGGAGGCTTGTTGATTGGCCTCGGTCTGGAACTGGCCGCTGGGATTGAAGAAACCATGCGCCAGAAAACTCGCCGAATCCGGCAAGCCGCTGCCGCCGCCGTACTCGACCAGGCGATTGACGCCGACCGACCAGCCGGGAAACGGCTCGATCGAGAACTGTGTGACGAAAAGGTACGGATTGCCACGGCTGGCAATGCCGTTGTACAGGATGTTGTCGCCGGGCAGGCTGCGACCGCTATTGCTGCCGGTCTGCGACATCTTCGCCCAAAAAAATTCATACTGAAAGCCGAGCCGGGTCAGCGGCTCGTAGTTCGATAGGGTCGCCGACGGCATCGTCGGCGCCTCGGTACTGATCAGCGTGCTGCTGTCGGTCATCGGCGAAAGCCAATGATCCCGGTAGCCCAGGTCGAGCTGTGCCCAGTTGGTGCCAACGCTCAGCATTGAACCTGTCGGCGTGGTGCGGCCGCTGTACGACACGGCGCCGGCACTCAGCAATAAATAATCGCTGGGCTGCACGTAGGCGGCGATCGACAACTCGTGATTGCTGTCCACGGGCAGTCCATGCTGATTGGGCACCACTCCCTCGCCATGCGTGAGCGAACCAGTGACGCTGGCATGGGTAAGCGCGTAATCGCGGGAGTAGCGCTCGAGGTATCTGCGCACCCGGGCACACAGGACTTTATCGATTTCACAAGCCTGCGGCAGCGCCAACTCGACCAGCGCCACGGCGAATGGGCGCTTGAGTATGGGTTCGTCGGCGAGAATCAGCACCCGTTCGATCTGCCGCTCCATTTCAGGCTCGAGGTTCAGCGGCAGATAGGCGCTGACGCCTTCTGCGGGCGCGACCTGCCAGGCGGTCAGCAGCATGCCGCCGACGATGAGCGAATAGCGCATTTTGCGCGGCAGAGTGGTGTTGAGCGGATGCCCGGAAGGCGGTCGGATCATGGCATTTCCTGGATCAACCGCCGGCGCGGAGCGTTTGAATCTCAAAGCCGCCGGGACCGTTGACCCAGGTGTCCTTGTCCCGAATGATGGCTTGCGCCGGCAGCGTCGGGGTTTTGACATCCATGCCCGCAAGCTTGGCGACAGCGGTGCCCACGGCGAAGATCTCCACCAAGCTCGATCCCAACTCGACGATATAGGTCTTGATGCCGACGACTTCCTCCGCACCGACCGCCGCTGCGTCTTTTTTCAGCCGCTCGAAGACATGTTCGCGGGCCTCATAAATGAGCGTGGTGAGATCGCCGAGTTCACCGCGCACCAAGCTCTGAAAAGCGGCCTTGATTCCGCCGATGGCGCCTAGCGAATACACGGAAGTGGAAATGAGAAGCTTGATCGGCATGTATCCCAGCTGCGTCATTCCCCACAGCTCCTCGCCGGTCAGATCACTGGTCACGGGCGAGGTAAGGGTTGCCGGCGGCAGCAAGGCGTGAAAGGCGGCGGTGCCGGCCATGTACATTTCGTGGAATCCGGCAAAATGCAGCACGTTGGTGCGCACGCCAACCACCGCGTTTGCACCAACCGCCTTCGCATGCGTGACCAGGCGGTCGAGCGCGTGGTGGCGCGTCTCGTTGAATACATCGCTGAATTCCTTGATCTCGCCGCGAACCAAGGTCTTTAAGGTGCCGGCGATGCCGCCGACGGCGCCTACCGAATAGGCAATGTTGCCGAACACCAGTTCCTTCGGATCGTAACCACAGTCCATGTGGCAGTAGAGCTCCTGGGCATCGCCGGCGCTGGTGAACGGCGCGGTACCGGGACCGCCGCTGACGCCGGAACCCACGAACAAGAACTCCGAATTGCCGCTTAGATTGCGCAGTTCGGAATTCACGCCGACCACGCCGTGTACCTGTTCCCGATCCGCTTCCGCCCGCATGCGTGTGTAGGCGGCCGCGCGGCCCTCATGGATCATCTGGGTCACGTCAGGAATCTCGCCGCCCACGATCCCGCGGAACGCCGATCGAACGCCGCCGAGAAAACCCATCGACTGGATGCTATTGCCGATCACCACGCCGCTCGGGGTAAACCCTTTGAGCCGCATGCAGTAGATCTCATTGCCCGACAGGCCCGTCAGTTTTGGTGCATTTTGCATGGCAAGATCGTAAGTTATTGCAAGTTGGCTGTCGACGCAGGATTCGGCGCGCGCGGCCTGGCCTTTGTACACCAAAGTATGAGCGCGAGAAGCGCTACTTGGAACGGCAGCCGGACTATCAGGGCCCAGCGCGGCACGTTGAACAACTCCGCGTGCTGGAGCATGTAGATGTTGGCCGGCGTCACTGCAATTGTAAGAATGAAAAGGCCGATACCGGCAGCGCGGCGGGTGGCTGGAATCAAGATGCCCGCCGCGCCCAACAATTCGAACACGCCGCTGATCAGCACGGCCGCTTTCGGCCATGGAATGGCAGGGGGCACTATGCGCATTTCAATGTCGGTCGCGGTGAAGTGCGCCACACCGCCGATCAAAAACCATAGGAACACGGCGCTGAGCCCGATCCGCTTCAATATTCGAGAGGCCGAAGCATTCGCCGGCGATGAAATCTCAGGTTCGCTATTCATCGCTGCGCTGTGCACCCGCCGAGGAATAATCCGGATCCATCAAGCGCCGGCGCGCGAGGCGCCGGCGGCGCCAAAAGCGTTGCAGCCGCGGCGCCAGCCCCACCCATTCGGGCCGCAGCCACAGCGGATTCTGCGGTTCATCGGCGAGCACCGAAAACACCAAGGCGCGGGTTTCTTTGGCAGCGTCCACCACCGCTGCGGGTACGTCGCGCCACGCGCTGACCGCGGTGATGGCGCTCGCGAGGCCCGTTTGTAAAGCCGTCTCCATGCGCGCCAGGGCTTGGGTCCACGCGGCCACATCCGGTGCCTCGTCGGGCATGGATTGCAGAACCATCCGCACCAATACCTGCGCCGCTTGAACCGGACTGTCCAGTGCAGCGCCCTCGCTCGCCAATCCCATTTCCAGACCGAGCGCGGCACGCAGTTCAGAGAGCAGAATTTGCAGCGCCGCCGGAATATCCAGCGGCCGGATGTCGGCGCGGTCAGCGATGGGAGCGCTCGCCACTGGAGATTTCGCGCCCTGCTCGGCTGCCGTGGTGACTGCGCGGCTTGCGGCAGAATCAAGCGGCGGC
>DATMKO010000080.1:0-5953 GCA_035571175.1 Steroidobacteraceae bacterium
CGCCGTTGCGATATCGGTGCGCGGCACATCCTGCAGCGCTTGCGCGACGCCGGCAACTACCTCGGCCGGCATCATGGGTTCATCACCCTGGAGGTTCACCACGATATCCTCGGGCGCGAAGCCGCGCGCGCGCACCACCTCGGCGATGCGGTCCGTGCCCGAAGCGTGATGCTGCGATGTCATCAGACAATCCGCGCCGAAGGAGCGCGCCACGTTGCGAACTCGTTCATCGTCGGTGGCCACCAGTACCGAGGCGGCGCCGCTGGCGAGCGCTCGCCGCCACACCCACTGAATCAGCGGCTGCTCTCCGATCATCAGCAGCGGCTTGCCCGGCAGCCGCGACGCCGCGAAGCGCGCCGGTATGATGACGTGAAACACGCGGTTCAGATTATGTTTCCAACAGCGGATCATCCGCGCTGAGGACCCGCGCCTCTTCCGGCAGCATCACCGGGATTCCGTCGCGTACCGCATAAGCCAGGCGATCCGGCCGGCAAACGAGTTCGAGGGAGTTGCCCGCGCCGACACCGCGCAGCGGACCCTTGCAGATCGGGCAAACCAGGAGTTCCAGCAGTCGTTTATCCATAATATTCCTACACGGCCATGGCGCGCCGCTGAATGCTCTTCATCACGATGTCGAGAAGCGCGGCTGCTTCGTCCGCGCTAAAAACAGCGCGCACCGGTACGTACCAATGCTGCGGGCCGGCGATATCGGCGCATTTTACGGCATCCTTCTCGGTCATGAGCACCGGCAGATCGTCGGCAAAGAAAATATCGTCGGCCCGCAAATGTGCGTGGTCCGGCAGCGGGTGTGGCACGACATCGATGGCGCGCGACCTAAGCATGTCGAAGAAGCGCTGCGGATTGCCGATTGCGGCGATGGCATGCACCGAATGACCGGCAAATTCGCGCAAGGCTTTGGAAGTACGATGCTTCAATTCAATGGCGAAGATCGCCTCGAGCCGCATTCGCATGGGCGTCGTGGGCAATCTCATGCCGGCGTTGGGTGCACCGCTGTTGTTGTTTCCACCGCCGTTCAGCACGATGGCGTCGACACCGCGCAGGCGTGCCGGCGATTCGCGCAGCGGCCCCGCGGGCAGCAGTCTACGGTTGCCGAATCGGCGGTCCGCGTCGATGACGACGATTTCACAGTCGCGCGCGAGGGCGTAATGCTGCAATCCATCGTCGCTCACGATGACGTCGCAGCCGGCGCTGATCAGCAGCTGCGAGGCTGCCCGCCGATCGCGCCCGGCGGCGACCGGCACATTGGTCCGGCGCGCCAACAATATCGACTCATCGCCGACGACCTGCGGATCGTCCGTCGGCTCGACCAGCCGCGCGCCTCGATTCGAACCGCCGTAGCCTCGCGTTACCACGCCCGGCTTCAGGCCGCGGTCCGCCAATTGTGCGACCAGCCAGCAAACCAGCGGAGTTTTGCCGGTTCCGCCGACGCTCAAGTTCCCAACCACGATGACGGGCCGCAACAGCGGCGCCGGCAGACGCACAGTGGCGTACGCATAGCGGCGCAGTCGCGAGACCGCGCCATAAACGACGGACGGGGGTATCAGCCACCACGGTGGACTGGCGCGGCGGTACCAAATTTTATTGAACCAGGATTGAACCGACATTGCGGCAGCGGCGCTCAATCGTTGAACTGCATTCCATGCAGTGCTGCATAGAGGCCGCCGCGCGCCAGCAGATCCTGATGGCTGCCTATCTCCACGATTCGACCCTGATCGAGGACGATGATCCGATCGGCGCCCTCGACGGTGGAGAGGCGGTGCGCGATCACCAAGGTCGTGCGCCCCTGCATGAGCACGGCCAATTCCTGCTGCACGCGGCGCTCGGATTCATTATCGAGGGCCGCCGTGGCTTCATCGAGCACCAGCACCGGCGAATCCTTGAGCAGCGCGCGGGCGATGGATATTCGCTGCCGCTGGCCGCCCGAAAAGTTCTGTCCGCGATCCGTCAGCAGCGTATCGAACCCCTGCGGCTGCTGATTCACGAATTCCATGACATTGGCGGCGCGCGACGCGGCTTCCACCTCGGCCTCGGTCTTGCCAATGGCGTTGAACGCTATGTTGTTGCGGATGGTGTCGTTGAACAACACCACATCCTGGCTGACCAGGCTCACCTGCGAGCGCAGGTCGGTTAAGCGATATTCGCGCACGTCGACCCCGTCCAGCAGCACCGACCCCTGCTGCACATCGTAGAAGCGCGGCACGAGGCCGACCAGAGTGGTCTTGCCGCTACCCGAGCGGCCAACGAGAGCCACGGTTTCGCCGGGACGCACATGAAAACTCACATCGTGCAGCACGTCGCCCTTGTCGCCACCGTACGCGAAGGACACATTGCGAAACTCGATCTCGCCGCGCGCGCGCTGAATCGTTATCTTGCCGCCGCTGCCTTCGGTCGGCTGATCCAGCAGATCGAACACGCTGTTACCTGCGGCAATGCCCTGCTGTAACGGACCGCTCATGTTGACCAGACTGCGCAGCGGCGCTGGAATCAACATCAAAGCGGTTAGGAAACCAAAGAATGCATCGACCTGCATATGGTGCGAGAACACCTGTCTTATCGCCACGAACAGCACGCTCGCGAGCGCTATCGCGGCGATCACCTGCACTACCGGATTGCTGATGGCGCGCGCGCGAACCAGCTTCATGTTCGAAGCGCGGTTGTGTTCATTGACCTGTTCGAAACGCTGCGTCTGATGATCCTCGGCGTTGAAAATCTTGATCAGGCGATGCGCGTCGATGGCTTCTTTCGCAACCCGCGTGATGTCGCCCATCGAGTTTTGAATTCGTTCGCTGTAGCGGCGGAAGCTGTGGTTGGCGACTTTCATCAGCCAGCCGATGAACGGCGCCGCAACGATGCAGAACACCGCGAGACGCCAATTCATATAAAAAAGCGTGACCAACAATACCGCGATGGTCAGGCTGTCGCTGATCAGGGAGATTGCCGCGCCGGTGGCAGCCGCTGCCACCAGTTCGATGTTATTGGTCAGTTTTGACAGCAGATGCCCGGACTGCTGCTGGTCCAGATACGCCGTCGGCAGCCGCAGATAATGCGCGAATACCTCGTGCCGCAAGCCCTTGATGACTTGTCTGCCCACCCAGGCAGGAAAATACGATTGTACATAGTCGCCAATCCCGCGCAGCGTGAACAACGCGACTACGCCGATGGGCACCTGCCAAAGGATGGCCGGGTTTTTGTTGACGAACGCACCATTCATGAATCTCTTGACCAGGTACGCCAGCGAGGCATTGGATGCCGCAAACAGCATCGCACCCAGTATGCCGATCAGAAACATGCCCCAATAGGGCTTGGCGTATTTGAGCAGCCGACGATAGATCAACCAGGAATCGCCAGCTGGTTTCAGGCCCGCGCCGGCCGCTGCGCTCAAGGCGGCGTGTCCTCGTGGACCGTGGCGATATTGAGTTGTGCGAATCCCAAATGGCCCGCCACATCCATCGCGGTCACCACCGCCTGGTGCGTGGTGCGCGCGTCGGCGCGAATCGTGATCGGGCCGCGGTCATCGCCGGCTTCTTTCATCAACGCGGCGCGCAGGGTGGCGGGGCTCGAATTGATCAAGGTGCGCTCGTTGACCCGATAAGCGCCTTCCGCCGTGATGGTGATCACCAACGGTTCGCGCTGGCCACGCGGCACCGGCGTGTCGCTCGACTGCGGCAGTTGCACCTTGACCCGTCCCTCCGGACTGAACGTGGTTGAGACCATGAAGAAAATCAGCAGCACCAGCAGCACGTCAATCATATTAATCAGATTGATCTCGGGGTCCTCTCGCTGGCGCGGGCGCAGGTTCATCGCTCGACGTATCCGCTGCGCTCGTCCAGCGCATCAACCAGCTTCATGGCTTCTTTTTCCATGCGAATGACCAGCCGCTCGACCTTGCCTCTGAGGAAGCGATAGGCGATAAGCGAGGGAATGGCCACGGTCAGCCCGGCCGCGGTGGTGATGAGCGCCTCGCCGATGCCCCCGGACAAGGTCCGGGGATCGCCGAGGCCGTTGGCCATGATGGCATTGAACGCGCGGATGATGCCGGCGACGGTGCCCAACAACCCGAGCAGCGGGGCGACCGCCGCAATCGTACCCAAGGAGTTCAAGAAGCGCTCCAGTTCATGCACGACGTGGCGGCCGCCGTCCTCCAGCCGTTCCAGCATCAAGGCGCGCGGCTTGTTGCGATTAGCAAGTCCGATGGCGAGCAGCTTGCCCAAGGGTGAGTTTTGCTCGAGCGCCGCCACCAGCTTGTCGCTCATCTGATCCGCTTCGATCCAATTCCAGACTTTCTGAGCCAGATCACGCGGAATGACGCGATTGCTCTGCAGAGTCCAAAGCCGCTCCAATATGATGGCGACCGCAATAATTGAACATAAGATGATCGGCCACATGAAGCCGCCGCCGGCGCGGATGATCTCCCACATTGCGTCCTCGTTTAAGTCAAATATAAATCTGCCGGCATGATACTTGACCGCCGACTGTTCAGACAGCGCTTTCGGCCCTTGCTTCAAGCCGTTGATTTACCAAGCGCGTCATCGGTCGTATACGCGGCTCGCGAAAACGGCATAATGCTGCGCTAGGGAGGAGTAAAACGACGTTTATGCGCCGTTGGCTCAAACGCGTGACACCGGATCGCCAGGCGCTGGAGAAAATCTGGTGTTTGAAGCATTTGGCGGCCCTGTTTCCCGATCGCGTATGTTGGACATTCAACCGCAGCGGCGTCACTCGCGCATTCGCCTTGGGTTTGTTCATCGCCTTTATTCCACCGACGCCGCTACCGGTGCACCTGGTGGTATGCGCGATGCTAGGCGTGTATCTGCGACTGAATCTGCCCGTTTTGGTCGCGACGGTTTTCATCAGTAACCCCCTGACCTGGCTGCCGCAGGTGGCTGGCTCCATCTGGGTCGGCGCCAAGCTGATGGGATTGGATTTGATGCCGTTCGTGCACACCATCAGCCACGGCAACCTTCGGAAGGAAATCAGCGAGCTATGGCCGCCGCTGCTGCTGGGGGCGCTGGTGCTGGGGCTAATCGCCGCCGCCGCCGGATACTTGCTGGCCCAAGGCGTTTGGCGTGCCCATGTCATCTTCCAGCTGCGGCGGCGCCGTGCGCGCTCAAGCAGCCGCAGCGCCGCGCTCGACCAGCACACCATCCGCTAGGGTCAGAACTCGATCGAGGCGCGCGGCCAGTCTTTCATCATGGGTCACGATCACGAGACTTGTGCCCAGTTCTCGATTGAGTTCCAACATCAATTCAAACACCTGAGCCGCATTCTTGCCGTCCAGATTTCCGGTGGGCTCATCCGCCAAAACCAATTTCGGCCGCGTTACCAGCGCCCGCGCCACCGCCGCACGCTGGCGCTCGCCGCCGGAGAGCTGCGAGGGTCGATGCTCGAGCCGTTCGCTCAAGCCCACCCGGGTCAGCAATGCGCCGGCCCGCTGTTTCGCATCCGCGGGTTTCATGCGCCTCACCAGCAGCGGCATGGCTACATTTTCCAGCGCAGTGAACTCCGGCAACAAATGGTGGAATTGATAGACGAAACCGACCGCATGATTGCGCAGTCGTCCGCGCTCGGTGTCGCTCAGTTCATTCATGGCGGATCCGGCAATCCCGACGCTGCCGCGAGTGGGCAAATCGAGTCCCCCCAGCAGCTGCAACAGCGTGGTCTTTCCCGATCCGGAGGCACCGACGATGGCGATGCGTTCGCCGGCACGCACTTTGATACTGGCACCGCGCAGCACTTGCAGGGTTACCTCGCCCTGGACGAACTCCTTGACGAGTTCCACACCCTCGAGCACCACATCGGTTGAAATCACATCCTCTCTCCTCAATCGTTGCGCAAGGATTCGGCGGGTAACAGGCGCGCTGCGCGCACCGCCGGGTACACCGTGGAAATGCACGCGAGAACGAATGCAAAGCCGCAGATGCGCAGCACATCA
>DATMKO010000081.1:0-5858 GCA_035571175.1 Steroidobacteraceae bacterium
GCCGGCGGTACGGCCCCTACAGTGCTGAACGCTGCCAACGAGGTCGCGGTACAGGCGTTTCTTGATCGGCGCTTGAACTTTGTAGGCATTGCAACGGTCATTGACAAAGTGCTGCAGCGGCTTGATTCGACGCCGGTCAAGGCTCTGGGCGATGTTTTGGACGCCGACGCTGCGGCGCGGCGCCTGGCTGTTTCCTTGATTGAGCTCAGCGTGGGAGCCTTCGCATGAAGATATTGGGGTTTCTCGCCGCCTTCTTGGTTGCGATCAGCATCTTGGTGGCGGTCCATGAATTTGGACATTATTGGGTCGCCAAGAAACTCGGTTTCAAGGTGCTGCGCTTCAGCATTGGGTTCGGCAAGCCGCTGCTCACGAGGATCGGCAGGGATCCCGACCGCACCGAATACTGCTTGTCCGCCATTCCCCTGGGCGGATACGTTAAGTTGCTGGATGAGCGCGAGGGCGATGTGGCCGCTGCGGAGCTGCCGCGCTCCTTCACGCGCCGGCCGATCGTGCATCGCATCGCCGTGCTATTGGCGGGTCCGGCGATGAATCTTTTGTTTGCGGCGCTGCTGTACGCAATTTTGGCGATGGCAGGAACCGAGATCGTCAAGCCGGTGGTGGGCCAGGTGCGCTCCGATGGTCCCGCGGCGCTCGCCGGCCTCAAGGCCGGCGATCAAATCATCAGCGTCGGCGATCGCAAGGTCGCGGACACCGAAGAGCTGCAGATCGCTTTGATCCGCCAATTCACGGGTGAGGGCGTGGTTCCCCTGCGCGTGCTTCGCGACGGCTCGACGCGCGCGCTGACGCTGCGGGTGACGGACGACAAGCGCGCGTTGACCGAGCCCGGCAGATTGTTACCGGGCTTGGGCTTCGACCTGGCCACGTGGCATGCCGACACATTGGTGCATGCGGCGCCGGCGGACAGCGCCGGCGGGCGCGCGGGATTGCGCGCGGGCGATCGCCTGCTGGCGGTGGACGGTCAGCACATCATCAATAGCCGCGATTTTGTCGCGGTGATCAGCGACGCGCCGGGACGCGTCATTACAATCGACGTGCAGCGCGGCGCCGAGCGCCTGGCGATTGAGGCGTCGGTGCCGCGAGTGATTGACCAGGGCAGGGCCATAGGCCGATTGGGTATTACTCTCGACGAGGGCCCTCAGGTCTGGCCGCCCGGCCTGGTGGAGATGCATCGCGCGGGACCCGTCGATGCGGTGGTGAGCGGCGTGGCGAAGACCTGGGAGATGTCCGCGCTCACGGTACAAATGCTGTGGCGCATGCTCACCGGCCAGGTGTCGCCGAAGAACATCAGCGGGGTGGTCAGCATCGCCGAATTTGCCGGGATCAGCGCCTACCTGGGGCTGACCGCGTACATGGCGTTTCTGGCGATCATCAGCGTGAGCCTGGGAGTGCTGAATTTGATGCCGGTGCCGCTGCTCGACGGCGGACAGATCGTGTATCAGGCGGTGGAGGCCGTCAAAGGCAGTCCGATTTCCGAACGCGCGCAGCTCTTCGGGCAGCAGGTCGGCATCGCGCTGCTGGTGTTGTTGATGAGTCTGGCTTTCTATAACGATATATCAAGACATTTGAACTAACGGGATATCATGATCAAACCCAAAATCCAGCCGTACGCGCGGCGTGGAGCGCCGAGCGCCACCCACCGAAATTGCACACGGTCCTCACCGCGTGCGGCTTGAATTTTGCGTTGCGCTGTTGGCGGTCTTTGCCGGCCAATCAGTGTATACGGCCGTACAGGCACAAACGCCTGACACGACATTCACGGTCGGCGACATCCGCATCGAAGGATTGCAGCGAATTTCCGAGGGCACGGTATTCAATTACCTGCCGGTGAACATCGGCGACAAGCTTGACGGCCAGCGTATCGGCGAGGCGATGCGGGCGCTGTACGCCACTGGTTTCTTTCGCGATGTGGAATTGCGCCGCGACGGCAATATCCTGCTGGTGGTGGTGGTCGAGCGTCCGTCCATTGCCAAATTCGATATCAAGGGCAACAAGGACATCAAGACCGAGGATTTGCAGAAGAGCCTGCGCAACGTCGGCCTCGCGACCGGCAAGATCTTCGATCGCTCGGTGCTCGATGAAGTGAAGCAATATCTCACCGATCAATATTTCAGCCGCGGCAAATACGCGGTGCGCGTCGACACCAAGGTGACGGATCTGCCGGGCAACAAGGTTGACGTGACCGTCGACATCAAGGAAGGCAAACGCGCCAAGATCGAGATGATCAATCTGGTCGGCGATACCAAGTTCAAGGAAAAGGACGTCTTTTCCAGCTTCGAACTGCATACCCCGAACTGGCTGTCCTGGTACAAACAGGATGATCGCTATTCGCGCGAGTCATTGACGGGCGACTTGGAGAAATTGCGCTCGTTCTACATGGACCGGGGCTACGCGAATTTTCAGATCGAGTCGACGCAAGTGGCGATTGCGCCGGAAAAAGACGACATGTACATCACCATCAACATCAACGAAGGTGCTGTATTCAAGGTATCCGAGATCAAGCTGGCGGGCACCATGGTGGTGCCCGAGTCGGAGCTGCGCAAGCTGGTGCTATTCAAGCCCGGCGATACCTATTCGCGCAAGGCCGTCACCAGCAGCCAGCAATTGATGAGCTACCGGCTCGGCGCGGACGGCTACGCGTTCGCCAAGATCGACCCGGTACCCACCGCGGACAATGACAAGAAGACGGTATCGATCACCTTTTTCATCGAGCCGGGCAATCGCGTCTACGTCCGCCACATCAATTTCAACGAAACCACGGCCATCAACGACGAAACCTTGCGCCGCGAAATGCGCCAGATGGAAGGCGGCTGGCTGTCGAATTCGGCGGTAGAACGCTCCAAGGAGCGGCTGCAGCGGCTGCCGTACATCGAGAAAGTGGAATTCGAAAACAAGCCGGTGGCGGGCAGCGCCGATCTCGTGGATGTGGATTTCAAGATCAAAGAGGGCCTGCCCGGGCAATTCGGCGGCGGCATCGCCTATTCGGAATCCCAGAAGTTCAGCTTGAACGGCAATTTCGTGCACAGCAACTTCATGGGCACCGGCGATCGCATCGCGCTGGAAATCAACGCCGGCAGATACAGCAAGACCTACACATTCGCGCAGACCAGTCCCTATACCACCATCGACGGGGTGGCGCGCACGGTTTCTTTCACGTATCGCGACGTCACGCAATTCGTGGCGGCCTCCTCGGCCTTTTCGACCAAGCAGGAGACCGTTGCGGTGCAATGGGCGTATCCCATCACCGAGTACCAGTTCCTCGCCATCGGCAGTTCGGTAAACAAGAACACTTTGGTGGTTTCCCAGGGGTACAGCGCGCAGCAATCGGTCAATTGGGTGAAAAACAACGGCAATACCTTCCAGAGCGATCTGGTCGATACCAACGGCGACGGTGTGATCAATTCGTTGGACAATCCGTATACCGTATACGGCACCGATTTCTACACCTACGAACTCACCGGCGGCTGGTCGTACGAGGGCCGCAATCGCGCCCTGTTCCCCGACCGCGGCATGAAGATAACCCTGTCGGCCCGCTATGCGCTGCCATTGAGCGATGTTCGCTACTACCAGTCGAACTTCGACTTCATCAAGTATGTTCCGCTATGGAAGAAGTTCATTTTCTCGGCGCAGGCACAGGTGGACTATGCCTCCGCGCTGGGCAATACCACCTCCTTGCCGCCGTACCTCAATTACTTCGCCGGCGGTCCTGACAGCGTCAGGGGCTATCGAGAAAGCCGCTTGGGACCCAAGGACAACATCGGGATAGGCAATCCCTATGGCGGAAACTTCCGCGTGGTCAACCGCTACGAGCTGATTTTCCCGGTCCCCGATAAGTGGCAGAACTCAGCGCGTGTCAGCTGGTTCTACGACATCGGCAACGTGTTCCAGACCGGCAACAAGGTTCAATTTCTCGGCCCCGACGACATAACGCCGGTCACCTACCACTTCGCGTATGATAATCTGAAGAGATCAACTGGTATCGCAGTGCAGTGGCTGGCACCTTTGGGCCTGTTCCGCTTCTCGTACGGGATTCCTCTGAATGCGATTCAGGGCACCACAACCACGTTCGGCGACCAGACGGAGCGTTTTCAATTTTCCATCGGTCAAGCGTTTTGACCCATATTTGAGGGCTTAAAGTTAACATGTCGACCAATCTTCGCGTTATGCCGCTGTGGGCGTTGAGCCTGTGCGGACTCCTGGCGGCTATGCCGGCCAGTGCCGAAATGAAAATCGGCGTGGTCAATTTTCAGAAGCTGATGGAGGAGGCACCGCAGGTCAAGAGCGCGATGCAGGCCTTGCAGAACGAGTTCGGACCGCGTCAGCGCGAGCTGGTGACCATGCAGAACGATCTGAAGAGCCGCCAGGAGAAACTGGAGAAGGAAGCGGCGGTCATGGCGGAGGCCGATCGGGTCAAGGCCGAGAAAGTCCTGCGCGACGAGCAGCGCGAGTTTTCCCGCAAGGGCGGCGAATTCCAGGATGACCTGTCGACCCGCAAAAATGAGGAGATCGGCAAGGTTCAGCGCTACCTGGTGCAAGAAGTTCAAACCTACTCGAGCGCCCAGGGTTATGATTTGGTGCTGGTCGAAAGCCTCTATACCAAGCCGTCGCTGGATATCACGGCGCAGATTTTGGATATCTTGAAGACCAAGCCGGCCACCTTGCCGGCCACGTCGGCGCCCAAAGCGCCGAGCAGCGCGCCGGCCAAGCCCCCGGGCGCAAAATAAGCAGCGTGCGCTAGACAGCCTAACGCACTTGAGGAGTGCGCAGGTGCAGGGAGAATTCAGTCTAGGCGAGCTGGCGGTGCGTTTCGGGCTGAAGCTGCGCGGCGAGCCCGGCCTCGTGATCCGTTCGGTTGCGTCGCTATCGCGGGCGCACGCCGGTGCGTTGAGTTTTCTGGCAAATTCACGCTATCGGAAACTGCTCGAGTCCACCCGCGCGACCGCCGTGCTCATCGCTCCTGAGGATGAAGCAATCTGCCCGGTTGCTGCGCTGATCGACCCCAACCCGTATCTCGCCTATGCGCGCATCGCGACTCTGTTGCATCCGGAAATGCAGTCGCCGGCCGGTATTCATCCCACGGCGGTGGTGGCAAGCGGTGCACGCGTTGCAGCCTCGGCCAGCGTTGGACCGCTCGCCGTGATCGAGGACGACGTCGAGATCGGCGAGCGCGTGCTTGTCGGACCCGGATGCATCGTGCAGCGGGGCGCGCGGGTCGGCGCCGACACCAAGCTGCTGTCGCGAGTCAGCCTGTATGCCGGTGTGACACTGGGGCAGCGCTGCACTCTGCACGCGGGCGCCGTGATCGGCGCCGACGGCTTCGGCTTCGCGCCGGATGCGGGGACTTGGGTGAAAGTCCCGCAGGTGGGCAGCGTGCTGATCGGCGATGATGTGGAAATCGGCGCCAACACCACCATCGATCGCGGCGCCATTGATGATACCGTTGTCGAGAATGGGGTCAAACTGGACAACCAGATACAGGTAGGTCACAACGTCAGCATCGGCGCACACACGGCGATTGCAGCGTGCACCGGGATCTCGGGCAGCACGGCGATCGGAAAGCGCTGCATGATCGGCGGCGATGTCGGTTTTGCCGGCCATTTGACGATTGCCGATGACGTGATCGTGACCGGGTGCACCATGGTCAGTGCCTCGATCAAGCAACCCGGCAGCTACTCGAGCGGCATGCCGGCAGTGGAATCCCGAAAGTGGCGGCGCTTGGTCGCGCATTTTCGCCGGCTGGACACACAGGAGCGATGATGACGGAATCCGGGAGCTTGGATATCGAAGCGATCATGCGCCAGTTGCCGCATCGCTACCCGTTCTTGCTGGTGGATCGAGTA
>DATMKO010000082.1:0-4924 GCA_035571175.1 Steroidobacteraceae bacterium
ATTTCTCGAACGTGGCGGACGACCTGTGCGCGGCGGGCCGATTCGGCCAGAAAACCGGCGCGGGATGGTATCGCTACGAAGCGGGTTCGCGAAACGCCATTCCGGACCCGGCGGTTAGCGCCATCATCGAGAAATACCGCAAGCAAAAAGGCATCACGCCGCGCAAGGTGAGCAACGAGGAAATCGTCGAGCGCTGCATCTATGCGCTGGTCAACGAGGGGGCGCGCATCGTCGAGGATGGCATTGCGCAGCGCAGTTCGGACATCGACGTCGTGTATCTCAACGGCTATGGCTTTCCGCCGTGGCGCGGCGGCCCCATGTTCTACGCCGACCAGATTGGCTTGAGCGAAGTGGCGCGCAGCTTGCGCCACATCGCCGCACAGCCGAATGCCGACAAGGCCGTCTGGACTCCCGCGCCGCTGCTGCTGCGCTTGAGCTCGGAAGGCAAGACGTTCAGCGCATACAAAGGACCTCAAAAATGACAGAAGCCGTCATCGTATCCACGGCGCGCACCGGGCTCGGCAAGAGCTGGAAGGGCGCATTCAACATGACTTATGGCGCCACCCTGGGCGCGCACTCGGTGCAGCATGCGGTGGCGCGCGCCGGCATCGACCCGGCCGAAGTCGAGGATGTGATCATGGGATCCACTTTCGGCGAGGGCACCACCGGCGGCAACATCGCCCGCCAGATCGCACTGCGGGCCGGACTGCCGATCACCACCGCCGGCATGAGCATCAATCGGTTTTGCAGTTCCGGATTGCAATCCATTGCCCTCGCGGCCCAGCGAGTCATGACGGAAGGCGCTTCGGTCATCGTGGCCGGTGGATTGGAAAGCATCTCCTGCGTACAGAACGAAACCAACACGCACATGCGCCGCGATCCTTGGATCGACGAGCACAAACCCACCTTGTTTTGGAGCATGCTGCAAACTGCGGAAACCGTGGCCAAGCGCTACAACATTTCCAAGGAGGCGCAGGACGAATACGGCGTTCGCAGCCAGTTGCGCGCCGCGGCTGGACAGGCGGCTGGAAAGTTCAAGGATGAAATAGTGCCGATGACCACCACCATGGGGGTGGTCGATAAAAATACCGGCGCCATTTCGTCGCGCGAAGTCACGATTTCCAGCGATGAGGGCATTCGTCCCGACACCACCCTCGAGGGCGTTGCGAAAATCCGCTCGGCCATGCCGGGCGGCGTCATCACGGCGGGCAATGCCAGCCAGTTCTCCGATGGCAGCAGCGCCTGCGTGGTGATGGACGCCAAGCTCGCGCAGCAGCGCGGCATCAAGCCTTTGGGTATTTTTCGCGGATTCGCGGTGGCCGGTTGCGAGCCCGATGAAATGGGCATCGGTCCGGTCTATGCGGTACCGCGGCTGCTCAAGCGCGCCGGCGTCAAGGTCAGCGACATCGATCTATGGGAGCTGAACGAGGCCTTCGCCTGCCAAGTGCTCTATTGCCGCGACAAACTGGGCATTCCGGACGAAAAGCTGAACGTCAACGGCGGCGCCATCGCGGTAGGGCATCCCTATGGCGTCAGCGGCGCGCGCTTGACGGGTCACGCGCTCATCGAGGGAAAGCGCCGCGGCGCCAAGCTCGTGGTGGTCACGATGTGTATCGGCGGCGGCCAGGGCGCAGCGGGTTTGTTCGAGGTGGTGTGAAGATGGGAGTGCGCGAGTCATTCGAACTCGGCGGCAAAGTTGCGCTCATCACCGGTGGGTCGCGCGGCCTCGGACTGCAGATCGCGAAGGGCCTGGGCGAGATGGGCGCGAAGATCGCCATCAGCGCACGCAAGCCCGGCGAGCTCGAGGAGGCCAAGGCCGATCTCAAGAAACAGGGCATCGACGCACTGACCGTCACCAACGATCTGTCGAAGCAGGCAGAGATACCCGCGCTGGTCGATGCGGTCGTCAAGCACTACGGTGGGATGCATATTCTGGTCAACAATGCCGGCGCGACCTGGGGCGCGAAGGCCGAAGAGCATCCGCTCGAGGCGTGGAACAAGGTCATGACCCTGAATGCCACCAGCGTGTTTGCCTTGAGCCAGGCCGTGGCGAATCGCTGCTTCATTCCGCAGAAATCGGGCAGCATCATCGTCGTTGCCTCCACCGCCGCCTTGCGCGCCGGCATGGAAATGCACGCGGTCGCCTACTACGCATCGAAGTCCGCGGCTCTGCATCTGTCGCGTGCGCTTGCCAATGAATGGGGCCGGTACAACATTCGCGTCAATGCCATTTGTCCCGGCTTCTTCCCCTCGAAAATGACCAGCGCGCTGCTCGAGTCGGTTCAGGCCGATGTGATTGCGCGCACGCCCCTGGGCAGGATCGGCGGCGACACGGATTTGCAGGGCGCGGCCGTATATTTTGCGTCGGATGCCTCAAGGCACGTGACGGGGCAGTACATTGCCGTGGATGGCGGCGCATCCAGTACATGACGATGAACACGCCAGCGGCAGGCCTGCGCGACACCCCTTCGCAGCACGCGTTCGATACTGCGCGACTGGCCGAGTGGATGCGGACCCACATTCAGGGCTTCTCCGGTCCGCTGGAGGTGCGCCAGTTCGCCGGCGGCCAATCGAACCCGACGTTCCTGGTGCAATCGCCGGACCGACGCTATGTTTTGCGGCGCAAGCCGCCCGGCAAGCTGCTGCCGTCTGCGCATGCGGTCGACCGCGAGTTTCGAGTGCTGTCCGCGCTGCAGGACACCCCGGTGCCGGTGCCGCGGGTGTATGCCTTGTGCGAGGATCTCGAGGTGATCGGCACCATGTTCTACGTGATGGATTACATCGAGGGCCGTATTTTCTGGGATGCGCTGCTGCCGGAGGTCGCGGCGCCGGGCCGCCGCGCCATCTACCACGAAATGGTCCGCGTGCAGGCCGCACTTCATTCGGTGGACTACGCGGCGGTGGATCTTAAGGATTTCGGCAAAACGGGACATTATGTCGAGCGCCAGGTGGCGCGCTGGACGCAGCAATATCGGGCTTCGGAAACCGAGAAGATCGATGCCATGGAGCGGCTCATCGAATGGCTGCCGCAACATACTCCGGCCGACGAACAGACCTCCATCGTGCACGGCGACTTCCGTCTCGATAACACCATTTTTCACCCGACCGAGCCGCGCATGCTGGCGGTGCTGGACTGGGAACTGTCGACGCTGGGGCACCCGCTGGTCGACTTCGCGTATTTTTGCATCCGTTATCACATGCCATCCGTCGAGTTTCGCGGTCTCGGCGGTGCGGATACCAAGGCACTGCTGATTCCCAGCGAGGCGGAGTGCGTCGCGGATTACTGCCGCCTGCGCGGCATTGCGCCGGTACAGCCTCGGGATTGGGCCTATTATCAGGCGTTCTGCATGTTCCGGCTGGCCGGGATTCTGCAGGGCGTGCTGGCCCGCGCCCTGCAGGGTAACGCCTCGAGTGCCACCGCGCTGCAGTCGGGCCGCAGGACGCGTCCGCTGGCCGAGATGGGCTGGCGGTTGGTTCAAGAATCTTTCAACGTTTAACTTAAATTCAAAGGACTCCTCCCATGGATTTTGCACACAGTGAGAAGGTTCGCGAACTGCAGGAGCGGATCAACCAGTTCATGGATAAATACATTTATCCCGCCGAGCCGCTTTATCACAAAGAGATGGAGGAAAACCGGCGCGCCGGCAATCCCTGGCAGGTGAGCAAAGTCATCGAAGAGCTGAAGAAGAAGGCCAAGGCGGAAAATCTCTGGAACCTGTTTTTGCCGCACTCCGAACACGGCGCCGGGCTCACCAATCTGGAATACGCACCGTTGTGCGAGATCATGGGACGCTCGCACATCGCACCCGAGGCCTTCAATTGCTCGGCGCCGGATACCGGCAACATGGAAGTCTTGGCCCGCTACGCCACCAAGGAGCAGCAGCAGCGCTGGCTCGCGCCGTTGCTCGAGGGCAAGATCCGCTCCGCATTTGCGATGACCGAGCCCAATGTGGCGTCGAGCGATGCCACGAACATTCAATCCGCCATCGTGCGCGACGGCGACAGCTACGTGATCAACGGGCGCAAATGGTGGACTTCCGGCGCCGGTGACCCGCGCTGCGAGATACTGATTTTCATGGGCAAGACCAATCCGGAGGCGCACCGGCACAGTCAGCAATCCATGATCCTGGTGCCGATGAACACGCCGGGCGTGAAGGTGCTGCGCAAGTTGAGCGTGTTCGGCTACGATCACGCGCCGCACGGGCATGCGGAAGTCGACTTTGTGAATGTGCGCGTGCCGGCCGAGAATCTGCTGCTCGGCGAGGGTCGCGGCTTCGAAATTGCGCAAGGGCGCCTCGGCCCGGGAAGAATTCACCACTGCATGCGTACCGTCGGCGTGGCTGAACGCGCGCTGGAACTGATGTGCAAGCGCTCGCAGACGCGGGTCGCGTTCGGCAAGCGGCTGTCGGAGCAGGGCGTCACGCTGGAACGCATCGCCGAGTCGCGCATCATGATCGACCAGGTGCGCTGGCTGGTGCTGAACGCGGCCTATATGATGGACACCGTCGGCAATCGTGCCTCGAAAGCCGAAATCGCGATGATCAAGGTCGCGGCGCCGACCGTGACGCTGAAGGTGCTCGACTGGGCCATTCAGATGCATGGCGCCGGCGGCGTGAGCGACGATTTCCCACTGGCGGCATTGTGGGCGGGTGCGCGTACTCTGCGGCTGGCGGATGGGCCGGACGAAGTGCATCGCGAACAAATCGGCAAGCTGGAGCTGTCGCGCTATCGGCCGAAAGAGGACGCCGCCGTCAGACAAATGAAATCAAATTAGGATCAAGGCATGGGCGACGCGCATTTCAAATTCTGGCCGGAGCATGCGACGCACGACTTGATCGCGCCTGCCACCAATTTGTTTTACAACGCCGAGGTGTCGGCGCGGCGCTATCCGGATAAGCCGTACCTGGTGTTCTACGATACGCCG
>DATMKO010000083.1:0-16513 GCA_035571175.1 Steroidobacteraceae bacterium
ACCATCGCCGGTATGGCCCAGACCACGAGTTCGATGCTGCCGGAATAGACCAACTCGGGACGGAACTTGGCCCGCTTGTTGGATGCGCGATACCACCATGCAAAGCCAAGCGTCAGCAGAATGACGGGTGCGACCACGACCAACATGATGCCGGTGGCATTAAAGAGAATCAGTTTCTCCGCGGCTGATACCGGGCCTTGCGGATCCAAAACACCGACGCTCCGGCAAGACGCGAGAAGCAGGGCGGTCGCGCAAGCGGCTGGGACCCTGCAGAATGACCAGGTTTTACGCATTCGCATTTTCGCCTCGCCTTGAATTCGGTTCCCCGTTGGATTGTTGTTTTGGTTTTCTGTCGATCTCGACAGCAGGCAGCCGCGAATCGTCCGCCTGCGAAATCCTGAGCGCATGCAGGGTCGGCAACTGAACGATGTCCTTCGAGAAAATCAGATCGAGCATCCAGTCAAGCGCGACGCGCACCTTTTTCTGCAAACCGGGCATCAGGCTGAGATAAATCGCGCGCCACAGCCACCAGGCAATGATCCCGGAAAACCTCATCTTAAGAATTTCCGCGACGCCGGCGCGCCGTCCAATGGTGGCGAGCAGTCCCAGGGTCTTGAACTTGAATGGTTGCGGGGGCAGGCCGCGTGAGGTTGCCGCGATGTTTTTTGCGAGTGCGGCGGCCATACGAATGGCATGCTGCGCCGTGGGCGGATAAAAATTGCCCGGACTAAACGGGTCGGGAACCAGTGCGCAGTCGCCCAGTGCCCAAACGCCGGGGAAATTAGGCACCTGCAAGCATTCGTTCGCAACGACCCGGCCTCTCTGTACCAGGCACGGCAGGCACGATAGTACTGGTGCCGGGGTCGTGCCCGCAGTCCAAATCAACACGCGGGTGGGGATCTTCGTGCCATCGTCGAGCGTCACCTCCTGGCCATCGTAGCCAGCGACCTTGGTATTCAATCTGACGTCCACCCCGCGCGCACGGAGTTTTCCCTCCGCATAGCGGCCGAGACTTGTTCCCAACTCCGGAAGAATATGGTCGCCGGGGTGAACCACTACAACCCGGATCATGTTCACGTTCAGGCGGGGATAGAACTGCAGCGCTTGACGCAGGAAGTCATTCACGGAACCGGCGGTCTCGACACCGGCGAAACCGCCGCCCGCCACTACCACCGTCAGCGTCTTGTTGCGTTCGGCCTCCACAGCCTGGTTGTCGGCCAGTTCGAGGGCATCAATCACGCAATTGCGAATGAGAATGGCATCTGCCAGCGTCTTCATCGTCAGGGCGTGCGCCTCGAGACCGGGCGTGTGATAAAAGTTGGTTACTGCGCCGAGCGCCAACACCAGCTGGTCATAAGTAATCTCGTAAGCATTCGGCAAATCCTTGTGCCGGACGCGCACCAGTTTCTTGTTAAGATCAATTGACTCCACTTCAGCAATCGCCACCCGGGCGCGATGCAGAATTTTGCGCAGCGGCTGAACGATGTCCGTGATGGCCACGTCGCTTCCGGCCACTTCATGCAGCATCGGCGTAAACAGAACAAAGTTTTCCCTGGAGATCAACGCGATTTCCAGGTTCGGTGCGCCTGCCAATCGCTTCTCTAGGTGCATGGCAGCGAACGCACCGGCGAAGCCGCCGCCCAGAATCAGGATGCGTCGTGTGCCGGCGGGCAGGGCACGCGAACTCCCGTTGGGGGGCGGTGCGGGATCCGTGCGACTGGCTGTTGCGCTCATCGGGTTTCTATAGCCCGGGACTGCATTGCATGATGCCGCCATCGGCAAAGACCGTGGTCGCGGTCATGTAGCTCGCGCCACTTCCGGCGAGAAAGGCCACGATGCTGCCGATTTCCTCCGGCTGTGCCATGCGGCCAAGCGGGATGACGGCGTCGAGCTTGGCGAGCAGCGCCGGGTCGTTCATCGTGGAAGTGTTGATTGGCGTTGCCACCGCGCCGGGCCCCACACCAACCACGAGTATGTTGTGGCATGCCAGCTCCACGCCTGCAGTACGCGTCAACATCCGCATTCCGCCCTTCGATAGGCAATACGCGGTATTGCCCGGCATCGGCCAATCCTCGTGAACCGAAGTGATATTGATGATGCGCCCGCCACCGCCCTGCTTGATCATCTGTTGTGCGGCCAGCTGGGTGCCAAAAAACGCACTCTTCAAGTTGATGGCGAGAACCTTGTCGTACTGCGCTTCCGTAGTGTCGAGCACCGACGTGCGAGTTTCGACGCCGGCATTGTTGACCATGACGTCAATGCGACCAAACGCCTCGACCGCCGTGCCGATGAGCTTTCGCAAATCGCCGATTTTGCTGACATCAGCCTGCACCCCGACGGCTTGACTGCCAAACCCCACCACTTGCTTTTCCAGCGCCTCAGTCGCCTCGGGATTTACGACATAATCGATGACGATGTTGGCGCCTTGCTTGGCGAGCTCCGTGACGATGGCCAAGCCAATGCCACTGTTGCCACCCGTAACCACAGCGACCTTGCCTTTGAGGTTCATGGTGCTTCCCCTGATTGATGATTCAATTGCATTTCAGATTCGCTCATGCCTGGCGCCTGCGCCGAACCAGTGCAAATGACAGCACGGTCATCGCCAGCGCAATCGCAGCCGTGTCACCATAGATGGTGTTCAAGCTCAGGCCGGCGCGGGACAGCAGCGGCCCCACGCCAAACGCGGCGATGCCGTAGCCAACCTGATAAGCACAGATCAGTCCGCCGGCCACCGAAGCTGCAACACTTGTCAATTCCTCCTGTCCGAGACTGATCACCAGCGGCAGGAGCGCCGAACATCCCAGTCCAGCAACGGCAAATGCCGCAATGCCAAGCAGCGGGTGGGCGCTTTGCAGGTATGCCGTGGCCACGAAGGCGGAGGTAACGACGATCGGCAAGATGCGAAATATGGCGCCGGCGGGGAGCCAATTGTCGAGCGTCGCAAACAGCACGCGCCCGGCCGTGACGGCTGCCCAGAAAACAGTGAGCGCGAGAGACGCCAGAGCGGCGCCGGCTGTCAGCTGCTTGGTCATATAGAGCGACGCCCAGTTGCCGTTCATTGTTTCGCAAATGCCATACAGCAGTGCAAATGCTGCGAACATCCAGAACCGTGCCGGCAGTTTGGGCTTGCCTGGTGGTCCTTGCGCTTCGTTCGATTGCGCCGTTTGGAAGGGCAGGGCGGCGCTGAATAGCACCAGCAAGAGGCTCGCCAACGCCACGATTATCGGCATGCCCCACCACATTCCCATGCCGACGAACAACAGCACAAAGACTGGTGCCAACACCGTGCCCAGACCCAGCAAAGCGTTCAACCCGAGCACGGCCTTCTCGACCTTGTAGGGGAAGAATGCCGCGGCAAAAGTATTGAGAGCAGGTACGGTGAGTCCAAATCCGGCGCCCAATGATGCGGTCGCTGCGAGCAATACCACGTAGGTGAGCGCTTCCACGTGCATCACGAACCGACTGCACACCAAAAGCGCCATCGCCAAGAGGTTGGCTTGGAGACCCAACAGGTATACCTGCTTGGCGCCGATGCGGCGCGACAGGCCGGCGCCGAGAAGCGATGAGACTATCGCCATGATTGCCTGTGGCACAAATATGCCGCCATACTCCTGATTGGTCAGGCCGTAATCAGCGGCGCTCGTGAATACCACGCTCGCCGCCGGGAAAGTGACCAGCGCCACGCCCTGGATCACGGCAGCGGTATAGACCGAGACGATTTCCTTGCGCCTCGCCGGCTCGGTTAGCGCTGCCGCGACCGCCGTAGCCCGATTCATCGCAGTCTCTCCAACAAATGGTCACCGACGCGCAGCGCATTGGCAATTGCCGTCAATGAGGGGTTCACGGCGCCGATACTCGGAAAGAAACTGGTGTCGACTACGTACAGATTGTCGAGCTCGTGCGCCTTGCAGTTGACGTCAAGCACCGACCTCTTCGGGTCGATTCCAAAACGGCAGGTACCCGCCTGGTGGGCAACACCCGCAATGGGAATATGCTTTCCGAGATAAAGGCTGTTTGGAATCAAATGCGGATGCATGTCCATGTGCTCGAGCATCGCTTGGAGCTTGGCGCGAAGGCGGTTGATGGCGTCCACATTGGTAAATTCGTAATGCACCTGAATCTCATTCTGCGCATTCAAGGTGATTCGGTTCTGCGGCAGCGCGAGGTCTTCGGCGGTCAGCCAGAAATCCACGGCGTGGCGTGCCATCTTGTCGAGCGTAAAGCCGGGGGCAAAGCGCGGCGCGTCCTCGCGAAACATCGGTCCCTGTGACTTTCCGAGCATCTGTATGTTTCCCAGCGGAAACGCGTGCTCGGGCGGCGCCGAAAAATAAAAATCGTTGATCGAGAGAGTCTTCTGAAATACCGTCGGGTTTTCGCGCCGCGAGAGTGCCACCAGCGCCATGGCGTTGTGGAACATGTAGTGGCGGCCAACCATGTCAGAACCGTTGGCAAGCCCCGCAGGATGCGCTTGGTTGGCTGACATCAAAAGCAGGCGAGCGGAATTGGCCGCTCCGCAGGACACCACGACGATCTCGCCCGTAAAGGATTCCTGTTGCCCTTCGCGGTCAACGATCACGCGTGTGACGTTTCGTCCGTCGGCGCTGGTTTCGAGTCGACGGACGTGAGCATGGGTCAGCAGCGATACGTTCGAGTGACGCAGTGCCGGCCGCACCGCGATGGTCTCCGCGTCAGCCTTGGCGTGCACCAGGCAGGGAAATCCGTCGCAGGTGTTGCAGCGAATGCAGCGACTGTTGATTGAGTCTGTCTCGTCGAGAAGAACGGCGCAGGGCGCGTAGGCGGGGTGGTAGCCGGTCCGCGTCAGGGCATCGGCGATTTCCTGAATGCGCGGTTCGTGGCTGACCGGCGGAAAGGGATATGGCGCGCTGGCGGGCGGATCGGTGGGATCATCGCCGCGCCGGCCGTGGACGTTGTAGAGCTGTTCTGCTTGCGAGTAGTACGGCTCCAGATCCTCATAGTGGATGGGCCAATCCGCGCTCATTCCATCGCCGGTCCGGTGCGCAGCGAAATCTTGCTGGCGCAACCGATAAAGAGCGGCGCCAAACATCTTGGTGGCTCCGCCGACAAAATAGTGAACACCGGGCTGAAACGCCTGGTTGTCCTTGTCATACCACGTGTCCTTGGACGTGTAGCGGTTCTTGACGAACACCTCGGTTGTGTCCCAATTCTGCTGCTCGCGGGGAAGGTACCCGCCGCGCTCGAGGATGAGAATGCGCTTCCCAGACGCGGCAAGCTTGAGCGCGAGCGTGCCGCCGCCCGCGCCGCTGCCGATGATGATGACATCGAAACTCGTACTCATGGCGCAGGCGCCTTGCGTTTGGACGCCGCCGACACAGCCGCCTCAATGAGCTCATTGCGTATGGTGGCTATTTCACGCGTGTGAGGTTGCAGCAGCTTGGCAATCAGTCCGGTCCAGCCGGTCTGGTGCGATGCCCCGGCGCCGCGGCCCGAGTCGCCGTGAAAGTACTCATGGAACAAGATGTAATCGCGGAAGTGCGGGTCGCCGGCGAGCTTGCGGTGGTATTTGAGCACCGGCCGCTCGCCATCCGCCCCCTTCAGGAACAGGCGCGACAAACGCTGTCCCAGTTCCAGGCTTACCTCGTACAGGGTGAGGAATTTGCCGGACGCTGTCGGACACTCTACCTTGAATTCATCGCCGTAGTAGTAGTGAAATCTTTGCAGGGCCTCGATGATCAAATAGTTGATCGGCATCCAAATGGGACCGCGCCAGTTCGAGTTGCCGCCGAACAGTCCACTGCGGGACTCTGCCGGCCAGTAGCCTACTTCGTGATTCGCGCCGCCGGCTGCAAAACGGAATGGCTCCTGCTCGTGTTGTTTCGACAACGCGCGCACGCCGTAGTCCGACAGGAAGCTTTTCTCGTCCAGCATCCGGCGCAGCAACGCGGTCATGCGATGACCGCGCAGCAAGGACAGCAAGCGACGGTCGCCTTCACCGGCCGCATGCCAATTGGAGACCAAGTTGGCCAGATCCGGGCGGTGCTTGAGGAACCATTGCAATCGAGCGGAGAACTCGGGCAGCTGTTGCAACACCTCGGGTTCCAGAACCTGACTGGCAAACAGCGGAATCAGTCCGACGATCGAGTGGACTTTCAATTCGACATGAGTGTTATCCGGAAAGACCAGCTGATCGAAGTAGAACTCGTCAGACTCGTCCCACAGACCCAACCTATCCTCGCCCACACCATTGATGGCGGCGGCGATGGAAAGGAAGTGCTCGAAGAACTTCGAGGCGATGTCCTCGTACGCGGGATCATGCAGTGCCAGTTCGAGCGCCGTGCGCAATAGATTGAGGCAGTACATCGCCATCCAGCTGGTGCCGTCAGCCTGATTGATGAATCCGCCGGTGGGAAGCGGACTGCTCCGATCGAATACGCCAATGTTGTCGAGACCGAGGAAGCCGCCCTGGAATATGTTGCGCCCCTGTTCGTCCTTGCGATTGACCCACCAAGTGAAATTGAGCATGAGCTTGTTGAACATGCGCTTCAGGAATTCGAGATCGCCCGGATATGCCGGGTTTGACTCTTGACGTTGCCTGCGGTCGATTTGGAACACACGCCAGGCTGCCCACGCGTGCACTGGAGGATTGACGTCCCCGAATGCCCATTCGTACGCCGGAAACTGGCCGTTGGCGTGCATGTATGACTCGCGCGCCAATAGCAGGAGCTGCGACTTGGCGAACTCAGCGTCGATGACCGCGAAAGTAATGCAGTGAAAGGCGAGATCCCACGCGGCGAACCACGGATATTCCCATTTGTCGGGCATTGAGATCACATCGGCGTTGTTGAGGTGCTTCCAGTCCCGATTGCGGCCGTACCTGCGCTGTGGCGGCGGCGGCGGCTGCTGCGGATCGCCTTGGAGCCACTCCTCCACGCAGTAGTGGAAAAACATCTTGTTCCAGATCATTCCGGCAAACGCCTGGCGTTGCACGAGCTTTGCGTCGGGGTCGACAATTCTTTGTTGCAACTCGGCGTAAAACTCGTCGGCCTCCGCGCGGCGCGCACTTAGAATGGCGTCGAAGTCCGCGAAGGGCCGATGCTTCGTGCTGGTTCCCTTGTCCGGCGACAGTCGCAGCCGCAGCGTCACTGCGGCACCTGCCGCCACGTTCGTTTCATATAGCGCGCCGGCCTTGGTACCGGTTTGTCCCGGATTCACCGCATCGTGCCTGCCTTGTACGATGTATTCGTGAAAAGCATCCTTGAAATAACCGCGCGCCTCGTTCTGGCCGAACAGGCGGCGCATATTGGTCTCGTTCTCGCAGAACAACAGCAGCGGCGCGGAATCTAAATCCAGTCGCAGAGTTCCCAGTGCCGAGTGTTGAACGCCGACACCGCCTGCGCGGGCGGCCAGCGTCGGCTTCACTACGCCCGGCCGCCACGACCAAATGTTGCGGCAGCACAGCTGTGGCAGCAACGTCAGCGGCGCGGCATCGGGCCCTCGATTGTGCGCGGTGATCTGCATGAGAATATCGTCGGGCGCACCTTTGGCGTATTCGACAAACACGTCGAAATAGCGATCCTCATCGAACAAACCGGTGTCCAGAAGCTCGAACTCCGTGTGTTCGGTGCCGCGCCTGCGGTTTTCCTCCACGAGCTGCGAATAGGGGAAGGCCGCCTGCGGATACTTGTAGAGCATCTTCAAATATGAGTGGCTTGGTGTGGCGTCGAGGTAGTAGTACAGCTCCTTGACGTCTTCGCCGTGATTGCCCTCGGAGTTGGTCAGGCCGAACAGACGCTCCTTGAGGATCGGGTCCTTGCCATTCCACACCGCCAGTGACAGGCACAGATATTGATGGTCGTCGCTGAATCCTGCGATGCCGTCCTCGCCCCAGCGATAAGCGCGGCTGCGCGCGTGGTCGTGCGACAAGTAATCCCATGCACCTCCCCAGGCGCTGTAGTCCTCACGGACCGTCCCCCACTGACGCTCGGAAAGATACGGACCCCAGCGGCGCCAGTTCTCCTTGCCGGCCTTGTCGACGGCCATCCGCTGTTTCTCGGCGGAAATTTTCCTCGGTGATTTTGGCGCGGTTGGGGGCATTAGTTTTCTACCCCAAAGGCCTGTTAGCGGACTCTACCGGCAGTGCAATCCGGCGCTGCGTTGTGTGCGCTGCCGCTGATTGCAGCTCGCGCAGCACAACGCGGTCCAGCCGCAAGGCCTCCGCAACCGACCATGCCTGAAACGGACAGCCACGCGGCGTATGCGGTAAATCACCATCGGCAATCTCGCTGATGTGATCCAAACCCGCCGCGTCCATTCTTGCCAGCAGCGGGTCCAAAAATCGGATGCGCGCCTCCCTGCGCGCCTGTGCGTCGTTGCCGTGAATGCGCAACCAGGCTTCGGCGAACGCCCCCATCAACCATGGCCAGACAGTGCCTTGGTGGTAACTGCCGTCACGTTGCCGAACACCGCCCTCGTAGCGCCCCGCATAGCCAGGTTCATTGGGCGCGAGCGTGCGCAGCCCCGCCGGAGTCCACAGCTCCTGCTCCACTGCGTCGAGCACCTTGAGCGCGCGATCGCCATCGATTATCGCGAGTGGCAAGCCGCCGATCGCAAATATCTGGTTCGGTCTCAATCCCGGATCGTTCAATCCAGGCTGATGGTTCACATCCACGACGTCGAATAGATAATTTCGGTCGGCGTTCCAGAATCGCTCGCGAAACGAGCGCAGACCCTTTTGCAGTGGTTCCTGCCATTGTGGGTCGGACTGCACGGCATAGGCCAGTGCGTTCAGCCACAGGGCTTGGATCTCCACCGGCTTGCCAATTCGCGGCGTGACGACCCAGTCGCCAACCTTCGCGTCCATCCAAGTCAGCTGCACGCCGGCTTCACCTGCCGCCACCAGGCCATCCTCGTCGACGCGAATGCCAAATCGTGTGCCCCGCGAATACCCTGTCAGGATCCTTGTGACAGCTTCGCGCAGAATTGATTCTTCATCGCCTGCGAGTGACTGAGGGCTCGAGCGCCCGCGCGCATCGAGGTACTCGCGCACGGCATTGACGAACCAAAGCGAAGCGTCGACGGAATTGAATTCGGGCTGCTCGCCGTGATCCGGGAAGCGGTTCGGCAGCATGCCTTCGGACACGGTGGATGCCCAGGGAATCAAGATGTCACGCGCTGCGTCGAGGCGTCCGGTGGCGATGCATAACCCGCGCAGCGCGATGAACGTGTCGCGGCCCCAGTCGGTAAACCATGGATAGCCCGCGATGACCGTCTTGCCTCGTGCGCCGGTGCTCGAGCGTCGCACGATGTATGCCTCAGCCGAGGCGTGAAGCCGGGAATCGAATTTAGCACGGCGATCCTGCTCACGCTGGCGGGCACGTACCAGAAGCTCAAGGGCCTCGGCTTGCGCCAACGAATCCGCGGCATAGTCGCTGGTCGTGAAAATCAAGGCGGCTTCCGCATCACCGAGCTGCCATGCAAAAGTACCCGGTGCCGCCAGATCCTCTTCGCAGTCGAGACCCCGCGCCTGCTCCGCCTGATATAAGAAATTGTTGTACCAGTGCGGCTCGTGAACGTAGTCGCCGTTGCTGAGTGCGGTAACGCCGGGCACGCCGCTGTACGGTTGCCAGATAATGTGACCGGCGCGCACCGATGCTTCGAATCGGAATGCCGCGTTGCTCCGCTGCAGCGCATGGTAATCGCGGCCGGAGAGAAACGGCCGGGCGGTAAGCTTCGCCGCGCCTCTGGCCGAGAGCAACTTCCACGCGACGCAGGCGACAGGTGCTTCGTGGACGACGAAAATCTCCTGCTGAATTCGCGTGCCATCGGCGAACCGAAAAACCCAGGTTGGCCACGGAGCCGACGCAAAACTCTCGATATTCCTGACACCATCGCCGCCCAGGACGCCCGGCGTATACCACTGAGAGCTAAGATCAAAGTGTCCGCCGCCGGTCTCGAGCCACGCATCGAAGCCGTTGACCAACACCAATCGTCCAGTAGGCGGCGTCGTGGCGGTGAGCAGCAGCGCGTGGTAGCGGCGAGTGCGGATCCCGGCGACCGAGCCGGAGGCAAAGCCGCCGAGCCCGTCGGTCTCGAGCCATTCCCGGCGCGAAGCATCGATAGATATTGGCGGGCTTGCGGCCATTTACTTTCCCGCGGCCAGCATCTCTGTGACGCCGCTTCGAGCCGTGCGCGCCGGAACATCCGCCGTAAGCTTGGCCGCGTCATCGATCCAGCCACCGCCCATCGCTTTGTAAATATCGACCATGCCGGCGTAAAGGGCGGCGCGTGCCGCCGCCCAGTTCAGCTCCGCCGGGAACAGTTGCTCTTCTGCCTGCAACACCGTCGTATACGATTCTCTGCCGCCGTCGAACAAGTACTGCGACAGCTGCGCATAGGCGCGCAACGCCGTTACCAAGCGCTCCTGGGCCGCCACCTGTTCGCTGAGCTCCTGCTGGGATACCAGCGCGTTTTCGACATCAGCGAATGCGCTCTGAATCGCCAATTGATAACCGATCAAGGCCGCCTTGTGGGCGGCCTGAGACTGCTTGTATTGCCCGTAAACCTGTCCGCCCGTAAAAATGGGACCCGCGATCCCGCCTCCGTAGTTCCAAACACGCGCGGGTCCCTTGAAAAGATTGCTGAGATCGGTGCTTGAATATCCCGTCGTACCGGTCAGCGAGATTGTCGGAAAAAACTGCGCCTTGGCGGCACCGATCAGGGCGTTCGCGGCAATCAGCTGCTGTTCGCTTTGCAATAAATCGGGCCGCCGCTCGAGCAGCTCCGACGGTACCCCGGAGGGTATCGCCGGCGATGCAAGTTCGAAGATGGTCTTGCCGCGAGGAATCTTGCCGGGATTCTTGCCGAGCAGAATCGACAAGGCGTTCTCGAGCTGGGCAATCTGGGTCTTGATCTGGGGAATCTGCGCCGCTGCGGCTTCGTAGCGCGAGTTCGCCTGCTCGACATTCAACTCGGAGACCCGGCCGTATTTGAACTTGAGTTTCATCGAGAGTTGCGACTCACCGTATGCTGTGAGGGTGCGCTCCGCGATCACCAATTGTTCATCGAAGCCGCGCAATTGCAGATAGTCGCTCGCAACCGACCCAACCAGACTCAAGATCACTCCGCGGCGAGCTTGCTCCGTGGCGAACAGGTTTGCTTGCGCCGATTCGGTCAGTCGACGGACGCGCCCCCACAAATCGATTTCCCAGCTGGCGCCCGCAAGCACCTGGTAGGCGTTGGTTGGATTCGAGAGATTGCCCGGAAGGGTGGTCGTGCCATTTTGCGAAAACCGGTAGCGGCCCCCCGACGCTTGATAGTTGAGTTGCGGAAACAACGGTGAGCGCGTGCTGATGAGCACGGCGCTGGCCTGCTCGACGTTGGCAGCGGCGATCTTGATGTTCTTGTTGTTAGCCAGTCCATCCCTGATCAGTTGATCCAGCACGGGATCCTTGAACTGCGTCCACCAATCGGTGTTGGCGGCCGCAGCTGCCTGCCCGGGTTCGAACATGAAAGCGGCCGGTATCTCAACCGCGGGGCGATGGTAGTTCGGGCCCATCGCGCATCCTGCGAGCAGCGCGCTCGCAAGCCCCGCGACACTCGCTGCATGTAAACCACGCACGTTAGTCGCCTTCCCGCGCGCGCATCGCTGCCGTCGCCGGCGCGCCGCCGCCCGGATTCTTGTCCGCCGGCGTCGACACTGCTTCGCTCTTCGGGCTCTTCGAAAATTTCGCGCTCAGTGTCTGCAGCGCCCAGTAGAACATCGGAATGAAGAAGATCGCGATGACTGTTGCCGCCAGCGTTCCACCGATCACGCCGGTGCCAATCGAGTGCCGGCTGTTGGCGGATGCGCCGGTGGCGATGGCCAGCGGCACGGTACCGAGCACAAATGCGAACGATGTCATGATAATGGGCCGCAGCCGGAGCTTTGCCGCTTCGGCGGCAGCATCGAAGAAGTTCATGCCTTCCTTGCGGTTTTTTTCCACCGCAAATTCGACAATCAAGATCGCATTCTTCGCGGCCAGGCCGACCAGGGTCAGCATGCCGATCTGAAAGTACAGGTCATTATCAAGACCGCGCAGGCCGATGGCGAGCAGGGCACCGAGAATCGCAAATGGCACCGCCATCATCACGCCGACGGGCAGCGACCAGCTCTCATATTGCGCGGCAAGGATCATGAACACGAAGATCAGTCCAAAGACGAACGCCACGGCGGATGTGGAGCCCGATGACACTTCTTCCCGCGCCTCTCCCGACCATTCGTAGCTGTAGCTCGCGGGCATGACCTCCTGCGCAACCTCGCGGATGGCGGCGAGCGCCTGACCGGAACTCACCCCCGGCGCGGGCGCGCCGTTGATGGCGATCGCCGGATAGTTGTTGAATCTCGTCACCAGGTCGGGACCGATAACGTAGCGCGTCGTCACCAGCGCCGACAAGGGAATCATCTTGCCGTCCCGGTTCTTGACGTAGAATTTTCCGGTGTCCTCCGGGCTCATTCGATACGATGGCTCCGCCTGCAGAATGACTTGATAAAGGCGCGAGTCCTTCGGAAACTGGCTGACATAAAGCGAGCCGAACATGGTCTGCAGCGTCGAGTAGACGTTCTGCACGGGAACCCCTAAAACCTCCGCCTTCTCGCGGTCAACGTCGGCGAGGAGTTGCTGGCCGTTCGCGCGAATCGTCGTGTTGACTCCGGTGAGTTCCGGCCGCGTTCGCGCTTTGGCGATAATCCGTTCGACCACATCGCTCAGTTGCGTGTAGTTGCCGCCGCCCTGTTGTTCGATCCAGATTTGAAAGCCTGCGGTAATGCCAAGGCCCGGAATCGCCGGCGGATTGACCGGTACGACCAGGCCGCTCAGGATCCCCGCGTACCGCTTTCTCGCATCGGCAATCACTGCATCGGCCGAGAGTGCCTTGCCTTTGCGCTCCTCGTAGTCCTTGAGCGACACGAAAAGCACGCCGTAGTTGGTCTTGTTCTGAGAGTCGATAAGGCTGTAGCCATCAACCTCGGCTACATTCGCGACCGCCGGGTTTTCCCGCATGACTGCTGTGGCCTGGCCGCCCACTTCCCCGGTTCGGTCGAGACTTGCCGAATCGGGCAGAAAATACGCCACGTACAGGTAGCCCTGATCCTCCTGGGGTACGAACGCGGTTGGCAGTACCTTGAATAGTAGGACGGACCCGACCACGACGACCCCGAATACCATCAGAGCAACCGGCCAATTCTTCATGACCCGCTTCACGCCGCGCACATAGCCAGCGTTCAGCCGGTCGAACGTGGCATCGAACCACTTGAAAAACCCCTTCTTCTCGCTGTGCCTGGCCTGAACCAGGATCGCCGCGAGTGCGGGTGACAGCGTGAGCGCAATGATGCCTGAGAAGACCACCGAGATTGCAATCGTCACCGCAAATTGTTTGTAGAGCGCCCCGGTGATGCCGCCGAGAAAGGCGACCGGAACAAATACGGCGTTGAGCACCAACACCACGGCAATGACGGGGCCGGTCACCTCGTCCATCGCGCGCTTGGCGGCGGCTTTGGGCGCCAAACCGAATTCAATCATGTTGCGTTCGGTATTCTCGACGACGACGATCGCATCATCGACGACGAGCCCAATGGCGAGGATCATGCCGAACAGCGTCAGCATGTTGATCGAAAAACCGAACACCAACATGCCGAGCAGGGCGCCGAGTATCGATACCGGTACCGCCAGCGTCGGTATGATCGTGAGCCGCAGGCTGTGCAGAAAAATAAATACCACCAGCACCACCAGCACCACCGCCTCGAAGAATGTCTTGACCACTTCGCGAATCGAGGCTTGCACGAACAAGGTGGTGTCGAGAGCAACTTGGTATTGCAGACCCGTCGGGAAACTCTTGGACAGCGTGGCCAGGGTCGCCCGAACGTCTTTCGAGACCTGGATGGCGTTCGCGCCGGGCTGCTGGTAGACCGCGATCAAAGTCGCCGGCTTGCCTTGATAGCTGGTGCGCAGGGTGTAACTCTGCGCGCCGAGCGCAGAGTACCCGACATCCTTGACTCGAACGATTGCCGCGCCATTGTTGTCCGCGCGCAAAATCATGTCGTCGAATTGCGCTGCTTCGGTGATGGTCGAGGTCGTGATCGGAAAGGTCTGCTGGACCGCGTGCGGCGTGGGTGGATTGCCGATGCGGCCTACCGCGAATTGCTGGTTCTGGTGCGTGACGGCGCTCGCGATGTCGCTGGTGTCGATGCCGAGCTGCGCCATGCGGTCGGGCTTGAGCCAGACCCGCATCGCGTACTCTGGCACGCCGAAGATCGCCGCCTGGTTAGCGCCATTGATGCGGTTGATGGTGCCGAGAATCTCGACATTGGTGTAGTTGGAGATGTAATCGGTGTCATACCTCCCATCCGGAGAAAAAAACGCAAGTACCATGAGAAACGTCGAGGTCTTCTGCTGCACATTGACGCCCTGCGACTGCACTGCCTGCGGAAGCAGCGGCAGGGCCTGATTCACCCGATTCTGCACATCCACCTGCGCCAGCGCGGGGTCCGTGTCGAGCGTGAAATAAACCGTGAGCGTGTAATTGCCGGTCGAGGAGCTGGTCGACGACATGTAAATCATGTTGTTGGCGCCGTTCACCTGCTGTTCGATCGGCGCCCCAACATTCTGCGCGACCAGCGTGCCGTTCGCGCCCGGATAGTTCGCCGACACCTGAATCTGAATGGGCGTGACCTGGGGATACTGTGCGATCGGCAGCTTGGCCATCGCGACCAGCCCGGTGATCGTGATCACCAGGGCAATCACCGCGGCGAAGATCGGGCGGTCGATGAAAAAGTGGGAGAGCATGCGTGTCTCCCCTTATTTCTTCGCCGTCGCCGGCGCGGGGCGCGCATCGCCGGAGGGCGCCTTGGCCGCTGCGGCGACAATTTTTACCGGCGCGCCGGGCGCAAGCTTCATGACTCCCTCTGTGACCACCGTCTCGCCGGCACTGAGGCCGCGAGTGATGAACCAATTATCGCCGTCCCAGGGCCCCACCTGCACCGGGCGGATTTGTGCCTTGCCCTCCTTATCGACGATGACGACAAAGTGCCCTTGCGCACCTTGCAGCACCGCCTGCTGCGGCACGACAATCGCGTCAGGCCGCGTTGCGCCGGATACGCGCGTGCGGACAAACTGGCCGGGCCGCAGGACCCCGTCCGGGTTTGGAAGGGTGGCGCGCAGCAGAAACGTGCCCGTCTGCTGGTTGTATTCGGCGTTGGCAAAGGTGATGTGGCCCTTTTTGGGGTATGCCGAGCCGTTGGCGAGCACCACTTCGACCTCAAAATTATCGGCGCTCGGCATACTCAACTGACCGCTAGCCTGCTCCGCGCGGAAATTCAGCATGTCGTTTTCGGACAAGCTGAAATTCACCCAGATCGGATCGACCTGCTCCACGTACGTCAGCTGGCTGCTCTGCCCGTTCAGGTACTGACCATCCTGTACTCGTGCGTAACTCGAGTAGCCCGTCACCGGTGTAGTGATGGTCGTATAGCCCAGATTAAGTCGAGCTTGTTCGACATTGGCCTTGGCAATCTGTACCGCGGCGGCGGCCGCTTGCTGCTGTCCGGTGGCGTCGTTCAAGTCCTTCTGGGACAGCGCATGCAGGGCGGCAAGCGGCTGGACCTCAGCCAGGTTATCGTTCGCAACCTGCAATCGCGCTTGCTGTTCCGCAAGCGCACCGTTATACGCATCAAGCACCGCCTGGAACGGCCTTGGATCTTGCCGAAACATCACCTGGCCCGCTTTGACGATGCTGCCTTCGGCGTACTCGCGCTTCTCGAGAAAGCCGCTGACACGCGCGACGATCTGCACCTGGTGAGAACTCTGCGTTTGACCGACGTATTCGAAGGTAACTGGAGTGTTACGCGGCGCGACCACGATCACCGAAACTTCCGCCGGCCGTGTCCCTTCCGCTTCGGGGGTATGCTTCGCGCAACCAACGACGCATCCCCCCATTACTGCAATCACTATCCAGCGCATGTCGATTCACTCCCTGATCATTCGTTGCCCAGCTTGCGCACTGCAGCGCACATACCCGGCCCCGAGACTTGCTTGCCTGATGCACCGCTCTTGCTCGCATCGCTGAATTGGGTGGTCGAGTTTATCGTCCGGCCGCGAGAACAGCGGCGCTACGCTACCTAGGGCCAATTGACAAGTAACCCCGAAAGACTACTAGTTGCGAACGCGGAATTTACGGGCCAGCCAGTCTCAAAGGTTACAGACCGATGACACGAGCTGCGGCGACGTGAATTCGCGGCCGCGATTTTTGGGCAGCCTGTCGTGGTCAGATAGCAGAGGTCCGCCACGTAGATTCCGCAGGCGCATCCCGTAGATTTACGAGCTTACACCCATGCACCTAGCGGCTAGTCTGCTTGCCATAGAGTTTCACCGCCCCATGGGCGAACCAATGAGGCGAATAGGATGCACTCTTCATGTGTGCGGCTGCGACAGCCTGTGTACTCATTGCGGATCCACGCAGCGGCTTGTTCGAGCGGATCCGCGGCTTGCTTGAATCCACGTTC
>DATMKO010000084.1:0-2983 GCA_035571175.1 Steroidobacteraceae bacterium
GCCGTGATGGCCGCCAATTCGCTCAAGCCGTACACGGTTCCCCATTCGCTGGCCTGGGTCAGGCTGACGGCGGCGGGCTTGACGTGGTGCACGCCCATGTCCTCTGCAAATGCAATGGCTTGGCTTAGCTGTTGCGGTCGAATCTTGCCGTCGGCGGCGGGAAACCCGATCAATTTTGCTCCGCCGCTGAAGAATTCCGGCGCGCCGCATTCATCGGTGACGATATGCGCCGCTTCGTAGCAGTAGATCGCGCCATAGGGCGGCACCAGTTGCGACAAGGCCAGCGAATTGGCAGCGGTGCCGGTGGTCACAGGATAGACCACCACTTCGGTCTCGAACACTTCGCTCATCACCGATTGCAGCCGCGCCGTCAGATCATCACCGCCATAGGAGGTTGCCGAGCCTGTGTTAGCAGCGCTCAGCGCCGCGATGATCGCTTCGCAAGCGGGAGCCACATTGTCGCTGTTGAAGTTTCGGCCCAATGTCTATTCCTTGATTGAGGCGCGTGAATTGTAAGCGAACCTAAGCGGAATTGGCGTCACTTAAACCCAATCGTTCGCGGCGAATTGGTAGGTGCCGCCATCGCTTTGCCAGATCGCCGCCTCGCGCCGCACGCTGAGCAGCCATACGCGCGATTCCAAAGGCTTGCGCGGTTTGAAGCACGGCCGCAGCACGGCTACCGCGCCGCCATGTTCGGGATCGCGCACCGATTCGTAGCGAATCGCATCGACTTTGGCCTGCCGTGCAAGGCGCGCGAAGCGCTGGGTCGCGGCGTAATCGCGAGGATGTGCCCACTCCGCACGCGAACGATTGAAGGGGGGGTCAGTCAGATCGATCATGCGCCCGTCGATGCCGGCGCGAAACACGGTTTGCGGCGACGGCCCCAAGCTGTCCAGCCCGTCGCTGTCCATCAAGAATCGCCAGCGCCAGTAGCCCAATTCGGCACACGCGGTGCGTTCGCGCTCCGCTCCATACCAGACTCCGGAATCGCTGGGTGCGCGAAATCGGGAACCGATCGGCGAACTGTAGCGAAACGGCGTCGCCAGCAGGTAGTGCAGGCCGGTGGCTTCGGTGGGCAGGGCCGGCTTGCTTTTCTCCAGCAGCCGCTCCAGCACCAGCTGCTCCTCGACATTCGCCACCAGCCTCAAGGTCGAAGCGATATGTTGGGCTTCAACCGCGCGCCACAGGCGGCGCGTGGCGCGCCGCGCCTCAGATTCGACCGCGTGCGGCGTCCAGGTATTGGACGACACGGACCAAGCCTTCAGTGCTGCGTATGAGTTCGATCGGCCGGCCGATCAACCCGCTGTTCTGTCCGTTGAGCCAGGCACGGGCCGCCGAGTCGTTGGAGCCGATCACGGCGTCCAGCGAGCGAAACAGGCGCACGAACAAGGCACCCAGCTCCCACTCCTTCTTTTGATCGTCCAAGGCATAGGTGCCGTTCGCCATGCGCGACACCGTGGACGGGCTTAAGCCCAGAATTTGCGCGAGGTGAGATTGGGTAATTGCCAGCAGCGCCGAGGCACGCAGCACCGCGCCCGTCAGGATGCGGCGCGGTTCGGGTTTGGAGCTGGTCAGCGGTCTCGGCATTCTGTCTACAGCAATGAATCGATAGATTTCATTCTACTGCAACAGGGTGGATCTTGCCAAATCGGGGCAATGTGCCCCTCGCCCGCCGCATTGCGCGGCGCTACTTCGCCTTGATGCTGACCTTGCCGATGAAGGTGCTCGCCGCCGGGTCCGGATGCTTGCTATTGAGTTTGATGTTCAGGCGCAGCTCGTTCTGCGAGTCGGCGTTGAGAATCGCCTCTTCATAGGTGATGACCTCATTGTCATAAAGCTCGAACAGCGACCAATCGAAGGTGCGCATGCCGAGTTCCCGGGACTTGCCCATGATCTCCTTCAATTCGTGAAATTCACCCTTGAGAAGCTTGTCCGCGACGATCGGGGTGTTGAGCAGAATTTCGATGGCGGCGATGCGGCCCTTGCCATCGGCGGTGCGCACCAGGCGCTGCGAAATGATGGCCTTCAGATTGCTGGACAGGTCCATCAGCAGTTGTGCGCGGCGTTGATTGGGAAAGAAATTCACGATCCGGTCGAGGGTCTGGCTGGCGCTGTTGGAATGCAGGGTACTCATGCACAAATGCCCGGTCTCTGCGAATGTGATCGCCAGTTCCATGGTTTCCGAGTCGCGGATTTCACCGATCAAAATCACGTCGGGCGATTGCCGAAATGTGTTTTTCAGTGCCTGGTGCCAGGTATGTGTGTCGATGCCGACATCGCGGTGCGTGACCAGCGACATCTGCGATGAATGCACGAATTCGACCGGATCTTCCACCGTGATGATGTGGCCGGGCGAGGAGCGGTTGCGGTGATTGATCATGGCGGCGAGCGATGTCGACTTGCCGCAGCCGGTGGCACCGACCATGAGCACCAAGCCTCGTTTGGCCATCACCACGTCCTTGAAGGTTTCGGGCAGGCCGTACTGTTCGATGGTCGGCATCTCGGTAGGAATGGTTCTGATCACCATGCCGACGTTTTGCTGTTGCACGAACACGTTGACGCGATAGCGCGCCACTTCGGGGATCTCGATGGCGAAATTGCACTCGAGTACCTTGGCAAACTCCTCGCGTTGATTCTCGTTCATGATCGAGTTGGCCAGATCCCGCGTGATGTCTGCGGAGAGCTTTTGCGTGGCAAGCGGCTGCATTTTTCCCTGGGATCTCATGCTCGGCGGAAAATCCTTCGAGATGAAAAGATCCGAACCGCCCGCCCGCGTCATCGCGGTGAGCAGCTTGATCATGTAGGTCTTGGCTTGTTCTTCAGTCAGCGTCGCCATTTCTCATCCTTAACATAAGCTGCCCGGCGATGAATATAGCCGCGCAGCGCTTGGCTGTCCGCGACGGAGTTAACAGCTCTCGAGCGAGTTCGCGTTTCGGCAAGTTCAGATATAATGACCATATATTCTGGTCATATATGGATAGAT
>DATMKO010000085.1:0-8472 GCA_035571175.1 Steroidobacteraceae bacterium
CGGTGTGCTGTGAGGCACTCATCGCAATGCTCACACATACTTATCTGCGAGGACTGCCTGCCTGTGGCACTGTTCCTGTCGATGGTTGCGCAAAGAGCTAGGTCGATCACCGGAACGCTGTCATGATCAAAGTACTCAAAGAGCTGCTTGGCAAGATTTCGCCCGAGCGCCCGGCGAAGAAACCCACGTCAATCCCGAGACCTACACGGTCGAACACCGGCGGCGATTTCCGCGCGGTGTCGATCGCGCCGAGCATCATGTGCTGTTCGGCGGCGATGCACGCCACGGAAAGGACCTATCTGCTGCGCGACGCCCCGCGCCTGCCGTTGGCGGCCTGTACGATGCCAAGAAATTGTTCGTGCAAGTACCGCAAGAATGCCGACCGCCGCGAAAGCGATCGACGCCTGTTTGGAGCGACAGAAACAAACCGCTGGTTTGCGGGCCTCGAAAGCCGCAGGCGGGGAGTTCGGAGATCGACGGAAAAGTGATTTGCCGGGGTATGGCGCGCCTGCCGCGATTCGAACGCGGGACCTTCGGCTTCGGAGGCCGACACTCTATCCAGCTGAGCTACAGGCGCGTGAGTCAGGGTTGGCGATAGTACTCGTCGTCGGCAAGCGCCGTCCAGACCTTATGCGCCCTGCACTTCATATGCCGCCGCCTGCAATTTAAGGACGGTCGCCCAGTTGCGGGTGGTAACGCTGCTTCCGGCCTTGCGGGCAAAAGCCTGACTCAGGTTGCCGTCCAATATGCCCGACTTGCACCAAAGATAGGCCGCCCGTGGGGTGATCGCCAGTGCATCCGGTGCCCAGGATTCCTCGAGCATCGGGCGCAGCGCTGTGAGCGACCCGCGATTGCTCGCGAAAGCAACCAGGTGCCGGGAGTGATCCACTGCCACGTGCAGCAGTGGATTTTCGCGAATGATTGCCGCCAAGTCCGCAGCCGTGATCACGGTAACCGGCGCGGAAAATCCACAATTTTCGCTGATCGCAGTTTCGATGGCTGCCGCGAGCTTGAGGGGATTGGGCCGCGCGCATTCGAACAGTACATTGCCGCTATTGAGCAAAGTGCGCACGTTGGCCAGCTTGAGATCTACGAACAAGGCGCGCAAATCGGTCATGGATACCCGCTTGGCGCGGCCGACGTTGATGCCGCGGAGCAGCGCGATGCAGCCGCTCACGACCTTGAGCGCTTCACATCGGCACTACCGGAATGCAGAGATTGCAGTCGAACACTCCGCTGACGGGATCGTAGCTCGAGCCCTGCGGGTAGTATTCGAACATGGGTCGGCCATCGAGCTGAAGGCCGCTGGCCGGAAGCCAATCGCGCAGCATTGCGCTCCAGGCTTCCTCGATCTCGCCCACGGTGCCCTGGAAACTCAACGCCGCGTATTTTCCGCCCGGTATCGTGGTCTTTTGTGCGTTGCCGAGCGCGGTCAGCGTCGGCGGCGCCTCGCATCCCGCATCGTATCGGCATTGCTCTGGCGCCACCACGTTCGGATCATCGTGGCTGACGCCATACCGTGGCTGCTGCAGCAGCCCGCTCGCGGCCATCCAGGGATAGACCTTCTGCTGCCAAAACGCGCTGATGGGTTCGCCATAAGGGCCCACGTACCGCAGATAGACGATGGTGGTGGGCTTGCGCTCGATGATGTCGACTTTCATGGCTGCCTCCGCTGTTTGCTGATGAACGGCAGCATTCTTTGCCATTTTGTCCTGGCGCTCCTGATCGGACTTGCGGTTTGTCTGACTGGGATTGCGCTTCGCGGCACGAAGTTGGGATTGCTGGCGCCGCCAGGACGTCGGCGAACAACCGAATCTGGATTTGAATGCCCGGGCAAACGCTTCGGCTGAACCGAATCCCACCGCCAATGCAATCTGGATCACCGCCACCCGGGGTTGGGCCACCAGCCGTGTCGCTGCAATCTCGCATCTTCGGCGCCGCAGATAATCTCCCACGGTTTCGCCCATCCACGCCGAGAACAGCCGGTGAAAATGAAATGGCGAAAAATGCGCCACCGTCGCCAGGGCATCCAAGTCGAGCGTCTGATCAAGATGCCGGTCGATGTGCTCGGTGACGCGCTGCATTCGGTCCGCGTACTCATCAAGGCTCTTCGGCGCGCTCACGCAGTACCCAGGCCATCATCGAAGAAATCGACCATGCCGGTCTCCAGCGAGTACTCGGCGCCAACCACCCTGAGTCCGGCATTTTGTATCAGGTTCTCGATGATGTCCGATCCATGCCGTAGATTTCTTACGGATGCGCTGATGTTGGCGCGCACCGCCGCATGCAGCAGCGCCTGTTGATCGTGCTTGAGATCAGTCGTCAACAGGCCTTCGACGGCCGGTCTGACCAGATCCACGATGGAGCGCAGATTGCGCGATTGATTTTCGACCGGCCGCCGCAGCTGCTCCAGCGTGGTTTCGATGGCACCGCAACGGGAGTGTCCCAGCACCACCACCAGGCGCGACCCAAACTGCTCGGCTGCGAATTCAACGCTGCCGATTTGCGAGGGGGCGACGATGTTGCCGGCCACCCGAATCACGAACAGGTCGCCCAGTCCTTGGTCGAAGACGATTTCGACCGGAACGCGCGAATCGGAACATCCCAATATCGCCGCAAACGGCGCCTGACTCGTGGCCAATTCAATGCGGCGCGCCCGGCTTTCGAAGCTGTCGCGGCTGCTGACGTTGCCCACGAACCGTTGATTTCCCTCGCGCAGCAGCGCGAGCGCTTCTCGAGCAGGAATCATACGCTGCGGCTGCGATGCATCGAATCGCCCCGCACTTTGTGGCCTCGGCTACGAGGAACGATGGACAGAGCTATCGCGGTACCCGAGAACGCGCGCAGGTAGAAACAGAATGGCGCGGAGCAGCGCAAACAGGGCCTCGATCGAAATGCCCACCAGGCGAAACGGCAACGACACCAGCCATACCAGGGGCCAGAGAAATATGGCGAGAATGGCCAGCGGCCAGCACAACACCAACAACAGGCACCACACGAGAAACAAAAGCATGGTCTTCATCGGCGTCCCCTCAATTGCTGCATCCTGATTTTACCATACTCTCAATCTGCTGCCGTGCCGCGCGCCGGAGCGCCGTTTGGCCGGATGAGCTCCATCTGCCGTTCTGGATTTGCGGGCGCGGTGAACCCGAACTGAGCGTACAGGCCCTGCGCGTCCGCGGTCCCCAAGGTGAAGCGGATGATGGTGCTCAAAGCCGGATGCGCCAGCATCTTGCTCACCAATAGCTTGCCGAAGCCGCGGCCGCGATACTGCTTGAGTACAAATACATCCAGCACGTGGGCAAATCGCACGTAGTCCGTTACCACCCGCGCGAACGCGGCTTGACGGCCGTCGACATAGACGCCGAAGCACAGCGAGTGCTTGATGCTGTTTTCGACGTTCGCTCGCGATATGCCCGGCACCCAGTACGACTCATTGGCGAGGAATGCATGAATCATCGCCACGTCGAGACGCGATTGATCGGTTGAAACTTCGACTGGCATCAATTCCGTGCCGCGCCGGCCATCTGGTAGGTTTTCACCAATCGCTTCGGTGCAACCAATCCATAGCTCAGCTCCACGAGATTTCGAACTTCCGACCAGTCGATTGCCTCGCCGTCCAGCCGCAGCCCAAACCAGCCCCGCGGGCCTATATAGGCCGGAAGATAAAAGCGCTGCGGCTCCCGGGAAGCGCGATCGACGTTTTCCCCGAGCGCCGTCTTGCAGCAAACCGAAACGATGCCATCGCCGTGATGATTGTTCAAAAAGTATGCGAACACCTTGCCACGGACGCGAAAATCCGCATGATCTCCGGAGTCGCGCCGCTCGCTCTCCGGCAGCGCAAGACAAATTTCCGTCAATTTCTTCAAGATCTGCGCTTCACGCTTTGCAGTTCTACTTGCCATCAGCTGCTCCGCTTGACGTACTGCAAGCGCCTGAAACGCAGCGCTGACCAGTCCTCGTCGATCGCAACCTGACGCACGGATTCGAAACCTGCGTCGCGAATGACTCGCCACCCGGTGTCGCGATTGAATTCGCAGCTGTAGCGCTTCGAGGTTCCTTTTGGATAGGCAAACCACAGCACGGCATCGCCCTCGCAGGCCGCCGCGAGAATTGTCGACACGCGATCCAATTCCGCTTGGCTCACGGCAAAGGCCAGGCCGAAACTCAGCTTTTTTGGTTTCTTTGGGTCGCGCAACACCTTGATGTTTTTGAGGCGTGCCAATTCCGGCTCGAAGGACTTGGGTGCGTTGAACACGGCGATTTCGGCGTGTTCGCCAAGATTGAGCTTGTTGAATACCGGCATGCTGCTGCTCTTCATTTGGCGACCGCCGATTTGCTGTTTGTTGCGCTCTAAGCCTTGAGAGATGCTGCGATCTGATCCAGCACCAGTGGCCAGGCTTGCAGGTGACGATCACGGGCCGCCGCATTGGGAAATCCCGCGTGCTTGAGTTGCAGCCGGGTGCCCGCTGCACTGGGCTGCAATTCCACCGTAACGATGGTTTCCGCACCTTCGGTGCCGAGTGCACCGGTAACCCAGGTCATCTCCACCAGTTGCCCGGCAATCAGCCGCAAAAACCGTCCGTAATGAGGGTGGCGCTGGACTGCCGGCTGCGATTGGTGCTTGAACTCGGTCTCGAAGAAAAATACCGCATTGACCTCGGGCCGCATCAGCACGGAGCCAGGCGCCGCAAACCACCGATCGAACCCTTGGGTCCAGGCCTCGTACAATGTAGCCGCGCTTGCAGCAAATGTGCGCTCCACGGCCAGATCGAAAGGGCGCGCGGAAAGATCCGGGACACGAATGGCGGGTGCTGTGGGTTTCGTAGCCATCTTGAACTAGCGATTGTCGGCCAGCGCCAGCCGCAGTCCGACGAGTATGAGAACACCGCCGACACAACGGTTGAACCATTGTTTCAAAGTCATGCTCGGCGCGAGCGCGCTGCTGATTCCCGCCGCAAGCCGCGCCACCAGCAGATTCCAGAGCGTGCCGTTTATATCGAAGATCGCGCCCAGGAAAAGAAATGCCAGCGGATTTGGCGCCTCGGAATCGACGAATTGCGGAAGAAACGCCAAAAAAAACAGCGCAACCTTGGGGTTCAAGACATTGGTGAGAAAGCCCTGAAGAAAGATGCCGCGCATGGAGGTGAGCCGCCTGTCCGTCGCGATTGTCGCTGCAGCAATCGTTGCCGCGGAACGGATCAGACCAATGCCGACATACAGCAGGTACACGGCGCCGATGATTTTGACGGCATTGAATAGGGTGGCCGATGCCGCAAGGATCGCGGATAAGCCGAGCGCAGCCGCGCAAATATGAACCAGAGCACCGGTACCAATGCCGAGCGCCGCGACGGCACCGGCGCGCGAGCCTTGGGTGGAACTGCGGCCGACAATGTACAGAGTGTCCGGCCCGGGCGTGATGTTCAACAGCAATCCGGACAGTATGAACAACCAAATATCGTGAGTACCAAACACCGACTACTCCTTCGGCGACGGCCCGGGTGCGCGCGCGGCAGGGCTTTGTTTCGCCTGCTGCGCAGCCCACCGCTCCCGACTCTCCTTGGACCACACCTCGGCTCCCTTGTAGAACTCGGCGACGGCGGGCGTCCCCGGCGGCAGCGTGAACCACGGCTGCTTGGAGGTCGTATAGATGTGGATGTCGGGCGGCAGCGCCCCGGGCTCATCCAGCGTGCCGACGCGGATAAAGCGCATGGCATCGCCGGCACCCGCATAATTGCTCCACACCGCAACCGAGCATTTCGGGCAGCGGGCGATTCGTTGGCCCTTGCCGCTGTTCGAGGGCGTATCGATGACCACGACCTCGCCTTCCAGCAGCTGCACGCGGTCCGACTCAATCACGGCGTTCAGCGCAAATGCGGTGCCGGTTTCCCGCTGACACCAGCGGCAGTGGCAGCAGTGCACGATGAGTGGTCTGGACGTCATGCGGTAGCGAACCTGGCGGCAGGTGCAGCCGCCATCGTATGAAGGGTCCGATTTATTCATGCGTTGCCTGCGATTTGTTCATGTGGCTCGTGCGCGCGGTAACCTCGATCTCGATTTGCATCCGGGGGTCGGCCAGCCCGGCGCAAATCATGGTCGCGGCGGGACGAATACGCCCAAAATATTTTCGCAGAATTGGCCAGCAATCGGAAAATCTTTCTGCCTTCGGCAGTATGTAGGTCACCCGCACGATATCTGCAAGTTCGGCTCCGGCCTGCTCGAGAGCGGCTTGAATATTTTTCAAGCATTGCTCGGTTTGATCCAGCAGACTGTCGGAAATGCTCATGGAGGCGTAGTCGAAACCGGTCGTACCGGATACGAAAATCCATTCTCCGTCGACCACGGCGCGCGAATAACCGATGTCCTGTTCAAACTGAGATCCTGAGCTGATCAAGCGCCGGGTCATCGCGGCTCCTTTGGCGGCCTTGGGCGCTGCGAGTATATTCGCTTCCGTGACGAATGAAATTCATGTCCGGTGCTGTATTGCCGGCGGCGGTCCGGCCGGCATGATGTTGGGGTATTTGCTGGGCCGCGCCGGAATCGACACGGTGGTACTGGAAAAGCACGCGGATTTCCTGCGCGACTTTCGCGGCGATACCGTGCATCCCTCGACGCTGCGCATCATGCATGAACTGGGACTCCTGGAGGAATTCCTAAAGCTGCCGCACTCCAAGATTCGTTCATTGAGCGCGGAGATAGGCCGGTCCAGATTCAAGATTGCCGAGTTCGGCCGCTTGTCCCCGCCGGGAAATTTCGTCGCGCTGATGCCGCAATGGGATTTTCTGAATTTTCTCGCGCAGCAGGGGCGCCGCTTTGCTTCGCTGCAAGTGATGATGTCGACCGAGGTCACCGGTCTGATCGAGACCGGCGGACGCGTCGCGGGCGTGACCACCAGCAGACTGGGCGCTCCGCTCGAGGTTCGCGCCGATCTGGTGGTTGGCTGCGATGGCCGCGCCTCGACCGTGCGCGCAGCCTCGGGCTTGGTGGTTGAGGATCTGGGCTCGCCCATCGATGTGCTGTGGTTTCGGCTTTCCAAGAAGGACTCGGATCCCGGGCAGGTGGCCGGACATCTGGGACAAGACAAAATGCTCGTGACCATCGATCGAACCGACTATTGGCAGTGCGCCTTCGTCATCGATAAGGGGGGCATGGAGCGCGTCCGCGCCAGCGGACTCGAGGCGTTCAAGGCGGCTGTCGTCGACGGAGCACCCTATCTGTCGGACCGTGTCCACGAACTCCAGTCCTTCGACGATGTGAAGCTCCTGAGCGTGGCAGTCGATCGGCTGACCACTTGGTCGAAGCCCGGACTGCTGTGCATCGGCGACGCCGCGCACGCGATGTCGCCCATCGGCGGCGTGGGCATCAATCTTGCGATCCAGGACGCCGTAGCGACAGCGAATCTTCTGGCCGGCAAGCTCAAGGATGGAACCTTGCAGGACGGCGATCTCGATGCTGTGCACCGGCGCCGCTTGTTCCCGGTGAAGGTGATTCAGGGGTTCCAGGTGCTCGTTCAGAATCGGATACTGAAGCCCAGGGTCTCGGGCGGCGCCGCGGAACTCAAAGTACCGTGGCCGCTGAAGGTATTGAATGCGAGCGCGTGGGCCAGACGCTGGCCTGCGCAACTTCTCGGTGTCGGCGTGCGGCCCGAGCATGTTCGCTCGCCGCAGGGCGGCTGATTACACGCGGCGCCTATCTTGCGCACGCGTGTCGAAATACCAAAGGCCGCCTGAAAACGCGAACCACCATGCGGCCGCGAGCCACCACCCGGCAAGAAACGGTAAATAGTGCCTGGCAATGAAGGCGATAAACGTCCCCAGCACGCACCCCGCGGCAATCGCAAGAATGAATCGCGAGGAAAATTTCTGCAGCCAATAAAGACGAATGAGCGACCCATAGGTCATGGCGCCTGCCGCCGAACATATCCCAAGTGCCATGTACAGCCGCGCGTTCGCGGCAAGAATGGCGAACAACGCCAAACTCAAGATTCCGACATATAAGGTCAAGACGCTGAGAACGGCGGCGAGGGCGACAAAAGAGCATTTACGAAACAACGTGGAAGGTGCGCGCAACGCTACAACCACGGCCAACGCGTGCAGCGCGCCGCTGATGGCGAATGTTGGCAGCAATGCCTCGTTGAAAAAACCCCAGCGCGGCAGAATCAAGACAACAGCCGCGGCGGCAAGCACGCCGAAATGCCGCCGGTAGTGAAGGTGTCCCACTGGGGTGCTCGTAAGCGGCCGGGGCCTCAATGCTGCGGCGGCATCGTCCGGATCAGTGGCGCCTGTGGGTTCAGGATCAGCAGCAGCGCGCCGGCGAGAATCGCCATGTCCGCCACATTGAAAATACCGGTGCGCAGCGACCCGATTCCCACGTTGAGGAAATCCGTGACGCGGCCGCCATACAGCAGCCGGTCGATCAAGTTGCTGATTCCGCCGCCCGCAATCAGCGCCAAAGCAATGAATCGCCAGAACC
>DATMKO010000086.1:0-4099 GCA_035571175.1 Steroidobacteraceae bacterium
CGATTGCGAAATGGCGAAACCGGATTTGCGTTCGAGTACAACGAGGAAGTCCGGACCGGACGCTACGTGGTCAGCGATGCGACCACCGTCATGTGTTTCAGCGTGACCGATCTTACGCCGCGCGAGGCGCATGCAATCGCAGCCGAATGCCGCAAATTGACCGAATGGGGACACACCGAGTTTCAGGCCGCAGCAGGCCGTGCATTGGGCGGTTCTTTCGAACGGTTGCAATGACTCAAGTTTGCCGGCGATAGAAACCAAGCCCGCTGTGTGCGCGCCGATGTGTTACGCTCGGGCTGCGATTGCCACGGTGTAGCAGGATTCTCGCCTCGCTAAGTGTTGCCGGGAGCGACTGTCCGATCGCAGGACGCGACTACTCGAAATTAGTCGTGCTTGCAGTTGCCAAACAGCCCCTCGGCGGCAAGCGAGATACCGTGTCACGTCCAAGGTCGATGGCGGCGGTGAACAATCGCCTACTCGACGGGTTGCCCCGTCGCGATCGAGATCACCTGTTCGAGCGCTGTGAGTCGGTCGAAATCAAGCTCGGCCAGGTGCTCTGTGAGCCTGAGCGGCCGGTTCGTTACGCCTACTTTCCCACCAGCAGCTTCATATCTCTCATCGCCCCGATCAATGGCAAGGCCAGTCTCGAAGTCGGTATCGTTGGCTCCGAAGGCATGCTGGGGACCTCGCTGGTACTCGGTGTCAATGTAGCTGCGCAGCAGGCGCTGGTGCAGGGGCCCGGCAGCGCGCTGCGAATCGAGGCGGCGCCATTTTGCCGCGAATTGGCACGGAGCCTGCCGCTGCGACGCGAACTGGACCGCTACGTTTATGTGACCCTCTGTCAGGTGGCGTTGACTGCCGTGTGCACGCGCTTCCATGTTGTGGAGGCGCGGCTGGCACGGTGGCTGTTGATGACCGGCGATCGGGCGCACTCCGATCGGTTCTACATCACTCAGGAATTCATGTCCTACATGCTGGGCGTGCGTCGTGTGGGCGTAACCGAAGCCGCCGGCGTGCTGCGCGGGCGCAAGCTGATTCGCTACAATCGCGGACAAATCACCATTCTCGATCGGCGCGGCCTCAAAGCGGCTGCCTGTACTTGTTACGCCGAGGCATTGGACGTCTACAACCGTTTCCTTGGTTAAGGCTCGGGGCGCGATCGAGCGGGTGGCACGAAATGTGGCGATTCCAGCTGGTGGCGCAGGTTATCGCGGAAAACGTTCCGAGCTTTATCGAGTACCCGCCGATGCAAGCGGGCGCTGGATTCAGCACCGGTGATCTGAAAGAGAAGGTTGAGGCGGCGATCGCGGCAGCCAAAGCGAACGGCGACTAGGACGCGGCAAGTCTCGACACGCCGTCCGCCCTTTAAGGCGGACGGCGGGTTGCCCAGCAGACAGGCCAGTATTGGCGCTCCCTACGGGATTCGAACCCGTGTTACAGCCTTGAGAGGGCCGTGTCCTAGGCCTCTAGACGAAGGGAGCGGACTTGCGGATCTTTAGGCGCTTGAACCCAAGAGGGCTGGTAGTATACGGCCCAATTTTTTGGACTCAAGCAGGAACTCCCCTTTTTGAACGCACCCGCGCCCCCACTCCAACCGTTGGTGGTACCCAGGTCCGAGCATTCGATATCGCGTGCAGCGATCTCGCCAAACGCCTTGAAAGTGCTGTACCGACTGAAGGAAGCGGGCTATCAGGGGTTCCTGGTCGGCGGTGCGGTGCGCGATCTACTGCTGGGGATCCGGCCAAAGGATTTCGACGTCGCGACCGATGCGCTGCCCGAGGAGGTACGGCGTCTGTTTCGCAATAGCCGGCTGATCGGCCGTCGGTTTCGCTTGGCGCATGTGCATTTCGGCAACGAAATCATCGAGGTTGCGACTTTTCGGGCGGCGGCGGCTCCCGAGCGCGAGGACTCGGAAGATGAGGACGCGGACGGCGGCGCCGAACGCGACGCCGACCGCGATTCCGAGCACCGGGCCTTCGATCTGTCGGGACGCATTCTGCGCGACAACATCTACGGCACCATCGAAGAAGACGTGTGGCGGCGCGATTTCTCCGCGAACGGGCTGTACTACAACATCGAGGATTTCTCGATCTGGGATTTCGTCAATGGCGTCAGCGACGTCAGGGCGCGGCGTCTCAAGTTGATCGGCGACCCGGAGACCCGCTACCGCGAAGATCCGGTGCGCATGCTGCGCGCAGTGCGGTTCGCCGCGAAACTCGATTTTTCCATCGAGGAAGAAACCGAGCGGCCGATCAGCGTGCTTGCCTACCTGCTGGACGGCGTGCCGCCGGCGCGGCTGTTCGATGAGTGCCTGAAATTATTTCTTTCCGGATTCGGGGCCAAGTCATATCGATTGCTGAAGCAGTACGGGCTGTTCGAACATTTGTTTCCGCTGTCCGCCGCCGCCTTCGCGTTGCCGCCGTACGCCTATGCGCAAGAAATGCTGGAACTCGGGCTTGCCAATACCGACGAGCGCATAGCTGCCGACAAACCGGTCACTCCTACCTTCCTGTTCGCGATACTGCTCTGGGGCGCGGTACTGCGCGAGATGAATGAGAGGCAGGCAGGGCCGGCGCCGGACCTGTCGCAGCTCATGGCAGCCTGCGACACCGTGCTCAAAGCGCAGCAATCGCGCGTCGCGATCCCGCGGCGCTTCGCCGTGCCCATGCGGGAACTGTTGATGCTGCAGCCACGCTTCGGTCGCCGCAGCGGCGTGAAATCGTTGAGCCTGTTGCAGCATCCGCGCTTTCGCGCCGCCTTCGACTTTTTATTGCTGCGCGCGCAAGTCGGCGTGGCAGACCCGGAATTGGCGCGTTGGTGGACCGACATTCAGGTGCTGCCGCAGGAGCAGAGGGTGGCGCTGGTTCAAGCGCGCCCGGCGGAACCTGCCGTGGAGGGAACCGGCACGGGCCGTCGCCGCCGCCGCCGGCGACGCGGCGGCGCGGCGCGCAGTTAACAATGGATTCGCTCTGGCGCCCAGCGTATGTGGCGATCGGCAGCAATCTGGATTCTCCGCGCGACCGCGTTCTGGAAGCATTCGAGCGCATACGTAAACTGCATGCGGCGCGCTGCGTATTGCGCTCGCGCCTTTATCGCAGCCGACCGCTCGGTCCTCAAGATCAACCGCAGTTCGTCAACGCCGCGGTAGGACTGCTGACACAACTCGCCCCCCAGGACTTATTGTCGGAATTGCTCGCCATCGAGCGCGTCATGGGCCGCGAGCGCAAGGAGCGCTGGGGGCCGCGCGTGATCGACCTGGATCTTCTGTGGATGGTCGATGCGGCGGTCACACTGCCGGAATTGACGCTGCCGCACCCCGGAGTGTCGACACGCAACTTCGTCCTGTATCCTCTTGCGGACATCGCCCCGACTCTCAATATCCCCGGACTTGGGCCGGTGCTGGATCTCAAGTCGCGCGTCGGCGATGAGGGAATTTCGGTCTTGCAGTAGCACAAGAGCTTCAAATGACAGTGGCCGTAGCGCATCGATTTATCGTCGTCGAAGGTCCGATCGGAGTCGGCAAGACCAGTCTTGCGCGCCGCTTGAGCCAATCCTTGGGCGGCGAGCTGGTGCTGGAGCAGGCCGAGCAGAATCCGTTTCTCGAGCGCTTCTACAAGAATCCGCGCGCCGCCGCGTTTCAGACGCAACTGTTCTTCCTGTTTCAGCGCGCGCGCCAATTGGAAGAGGTGCGCCAAGAGGATTTATTCAGCGCGGTGCGCGTGGCGGATTATCTGCTCGAGAAGGACCGGCTGTTTGCGCGCGTCACGCTGGACGATGCGGAATACGCATTGTATGAACGGGTCTACGAACGCGTGGTGGTTGATGCGCCGAAGCCCGATCTGGTGGTCTACCTGCAGGCGCCCGTCGATGTGTTGGTCGACCGCATCGCCAGGCGCGGTATCCGCTACGAGCAGCACATCGAGCGCGCCTATCTTGACAAGCTCACCCAGGCGTACGCGCGCTTCTTTCACAGCTATGACGCGTCACCGCTGCTGATCGTCAATTCCGCGGCCATCGATACCGTGAATAGCGACAGCGATTATCAGCAACTGTTTGCCGAGATCGCCAAGCCGCGCCGCGGCCGGCATTTTTTCAATCC
>DATMKO010000087.1:0-2718 GCA_035571175.1 Steroidobacteraceae bacterium
GGATGATGAGCAGCATGGTGCCAATGCATGGCAGTAATGCGGCCGTGCCGGGAAATGGCGTGCTGCGATCGTAAATCGCATAACTGATTGCGATGAACAGCACTCCAAAGACCGCCATCGTCTCCGCCGTTGCCCGCGGCAGCCGCCACTGCCATGGAGCGAGCGCAATGAGCGCGCCTGCCAGGAGTTCCCAGGCACGCGGGGGTAGGAGATAGAAAGCCGCGTCGGCGTCCGCCTTCACCCAGAGGATGCTCATGGTCAGCGAGATAAGGGTGAGCGCGCTCATGAGCGCCCAGAGCCGAGGCCGGCTCTTGCCGGTCGCCCAGTACAGCGCGTACAGCAGCGGCGGAAACAGCAAGTAGAATTGTTCTTCGACCGCCAGCGACCAAGTATGCAACAGGGGTCGCACCGACTGCGCGTCTGCGAAATAACCCGTTGCTTGCGCGAACACCACGTTCGAATAGAAGAACGCCGCGGCTTTGAGCGACTTGCCGAATTCGCGCAGGTCATGCGGCACAAACAGCCACAGCGCGGTGATCGCGCAGAGCGTGCAGGTAATGATCAGGGCCGGGAGAATTCGACGCGCGCGGCGCTCATAAAAATGTGCGAAGGAAAACCCCCGCCCGCGCAGGCGCACATCGATCAGGTTCGTGATCAGATAACCCGACAAAACGAAGAACACGTCGACCCCGACGTAGCCGCCGCTGAGGGGTGCCACGTGAAAATGAAAAAAAATGACTCCCAATACCGCCAGGCCACGCAGGCCGTCTATGAAGGGTAGATACGGCTGCGATCCTCGCGCCACGTCGATTGGGGGCTGCAATGCCACGCGGGTTACACGGCAGCGAGGCGCGTCAACAGACTCAGGTAGTTGGTGCGGTAAGTGCACAGCGAGTAACGCTCCTCGACATGTTCGCGGCCCTTCGCGCCGAATCGCGCGCGCAGCTCGGGTGATTCGATGAGCTTTTCCAAGCTCCGTTCCCACTCCCCGACGTCCGTGGCATGAAAGCCATTGATCCCGTCCAGCACGGCTTCGGTATTGGCGCCCACCGGTGAGGCAACGCAGGGAAGGCCTGCGGCCATGTATTGCAGAAGTTTGAAGGCGCACTTGCCGCGAGACCAGGCATCGTCCGTAAGGGGCATGACGCCGATATGCGCGCCCGCCAGAGATTCCGCCTCGGTTGCGGAACTCCACGGCACCCGCTCCACCGCCACGTCGCTCCACTCCGGGAACTGCGAGCAGATCACGCGCATTCTCAGGGCAGGATGGCGCCGTGACAGCCGCGCCAGCGCCGGGCGAATCATCTCCAAATAAATCAGGTTTTCAGGGCTGCCTATCCAGGCGACCGTCGGAGGATCATTGGCGCCCGCAGTCGTCAACCGATAACACGAAGTATCGATCGAGGTTGGCAACACGGCAATGTCCCGCGCCGAAATCCGCGCGACTTGCGCCAAAACATCGTTGCCGGTTACTACCGCATCGACCCAGCGGCAAGTGGCCGCGAATTTTTTCTTGCGCCAGGGCGATTCGTCCGGGGGCTCGCCCAGCCGGCGCGGCTTGCGCACATAGATGGCGTCATCCACGTCGAAAATCCGCCGCCGGCTGTACGAGGCAAACAATCGCGCCTCGATGGAACTCAATTTGATCTGGTGCAGCACGGCGACGTCCGCCCAGCGCAACAACTCGCGCCGCTCCCAAGTGCGAATGCCATAGCGTCCGCTCGGAAACTGCTCGGCGCGAACCTGCCACCCCGCCTCCTCCAGAGGCGCAATCAGAGTTCGCATGCGATGGCGAAAAGACGGCTGATTCAGACCATAACCCAGCAGTACGGCGTTCGACATGGCTGCCCCGGCTAATTCCTTTCGACCAGCCGACTCAACGCTTCGCTGGCGACCTCGACGCCATCGGCAAGCTTCAGAGCTGCGGCACGCTGCGCCATGGCCGCTCGCAATCCCTCATTTTGCAGCAGGCTGGTCGCGGTATGCAGGATGTTCGCTGTCTCGAGGGTTGCTGCAATCGCAACCTGTGCGTCCACGCAGCGTCGGATCCGCTCACCCTGGTCATGTGCAATCGGTATCGCGATGCATGCGCCGCCGCAGGCGATGGCTTGCAACAGGGTTGAGCCGCCGTTGACGACTATGAGCCGCGCACCGCGCATCAAGTCCGCCAAGTCCGACTGCGGCAAAGAATCGACGCACCGAAGCGGCGTGCTGGCGGGCAAAACTGGCGGCGCGGCGCACGGACCCACGAAAACCGTGGCAATGCCGCTGTCCGCCAGTGCGGTTGCCGCGGCCAAAAACGTGGCTATTGCATCCCGGGCCCGCGGATGCCCGGTGCCGCCTCCCGGGACGACCAGCACGTAGCCGCCGGCATTGCAGCCGATGCGCGCGAAAATCGAATCCGGCGTTGACCCTTGGGTACGCGACAGTATGACATCCAGATAGCGAATCAGTGGCCTGCCAAGCGCATTCAGCTTGAAGCGTTCCAGAAAATTCAAACCACCTGCGAGGAATTCCGGGTAGGCGATCCAGTGTTCATCGATCAACCGCATCCAGGATAAGCGAAACGCCTTGCGCCTCTGCCGCGCTCGCGCGCTGATGTATACGACGCGCGCACCGACTCGCCGTGCGGCGCGCAGCTGTGTCGTGCGACCTGCATTGTCGAAGATCAGCACGTCGGGCCGGAATTTTTCCATTAACGCGATGACCTCGGCAGAA
>DATMKO010000088.1:0-2908 GCA_035571175.1 Steroidobacteraceae bacterium
TGCCGTGCCAGACAGTGTGGTCATCACGCTCCAGAAGGCGAGACCGACGGAAATCATCGATTTGCGCGCCCACACGTCGGCCAAGCGGCCGAGCGGAATTCCGAACAAGGCGTAGAAGACGGCAAACACCGTACCGTACAAAATTCCCAGCTGAGCGTCGGTCACCTTCAGATCCGATTTCAGGTCCTCGGCGAGTATGGAAACAATTTGCCGATCGATAAAATTGAATACATAGACGATCGTCAAAATAATAAGCACGTAGCTCGCGTAACGACTGCCGACGTAGGATTTATCCGCGGTCTTCACTTGTGTGGTCAGTGGGCCGAGGGAACCGGGGTCATCATGCTGGTGACCAGGGTATCGATTGCCGGGCCCGGATTCTTCAGGGCATCGTTGGAGACGCGACCTTCGGCGGTCGCGGTCCAAGCCAGTACCTTTTGCTTGGCATCGACGAGATCCACGGTCAGCGTACCTTGCTTATAGTTGATCGTCTCAATCGTGGTGGTGTTGTAGGCTCGGTAGTATCCGCTGCGATAGCCGTAATAGCCACCAGGGTAACCGACATAGGCCGCGGGCGGCCCCGGTGTTGCGCGCACGTCCTGCTTGTCCTGAATGTTGACGTAGAAATTGAGCAGCAGGTCCGGCGAGGCATTGCTGAATGCATAACCCTTGGATTCCATGGCAAGTCGGGTGGCATCCTTCAGGTGCTGGGTGAGCAATGACTCATAGGGGAATTTGTCGGTGGCGAGCGGTGAGAGAAATCCAAATGTCTTGTAGCTGCCGAAGTTGGCCGCAGGATTGGTTTCTCGGTGGATCGTTGGAGCTGTGGCGCACGCCGTAATCAGCACGGCGGCAGCGGCGGTGAGTGCGCACAAGTGGGCGTGCAGGGTATGAATACGCATCAGAATCTCCTGGTTTCTCGTGGGTAGTTCTCGTCAGTAGTCAGCGAGGCAATGTCCGCTGTGCCATTTGGGGCTGCAATTGGACTTTGATCCAGCAGCAGCTCAGCGAAGATCGCGCACACGAACGGCCTTCCCGGACGAGCGTTGCAAGGAGCCGGGGGCAACCACTCGGATGTCCGCGGATATACCGATGTGATCCTTCAATGCGGCAGCCAGGCGTACGGCCTCGGCCGGCTGTGACTCGCGCGCCAGATCCGGCCGTGCTTCGACCAGGACTCGAATATCATCGAGACGATTCGGCCGTGTGATTTCGATTTCGTAGTGAGGCGCGAGCCCCTTGCAGCGCAAGATCAGCTCTTCGATCTGCGATGGAAACACGTTGACGCCGCGTATGATCAGCATATCGTCGCTGCGGCCGCTGATCTTGGACATGCGGCGCATCGCAGTAACGGACCCCGGCAGCAGCCGCGTCAGATCGCGTGTTCGATAGCGGATCACGGGCATCGCCACCTTGGTCAGTGATGTGAAAACCAGTTCGCCTTCCTCGCCGTTGGCGAGCACCTGACCGGTTCCCGGGTCGACGATCTCGGCGATGAAATGATCCTCCCAAATTGTCGGCCCGTCCTTCGTCAATGCGAATTCCTGCGCAACCCCCGGGCCCATCACCTCGGACAGACCATAGATATCACAGGCATCGATCCCAAAGGCGGTCTCAATTTCCGCGCGCATGCCTTCGCCCCAGGGCTCGGCCCCGAACATGCCGATTCGCAGGGAGGTGGAGCGTGGGTCGATCCCAAGGCGCCTGAACTCGTCGAGAATGGCGAGCATATAGCTCGGAGTCACCATGATGATGTCGGGCGCGAAATCGCGGATCAATTGCACCTGTTTTTCCGTCTGTCCGCCCGACATCGGGATGACCGTGCAGCCCGCTGCTTCGGCGCCGTAGTGCGCGCCGAGTCCGCCGGTGAACAGGCCATAGCCGTAGGCGATGTGCACCCGCATGCCGGCTCGGCCGCCCGCCGCCCGGATGGATCGCGCGACCAGATCTCCCCAGACGACAAGATCGGCCTTTGTATATCCGACCACCGTTGGTTTTCCAGTGGTGCCCGAGGAGGCATGAACACGCGCCACCTGCTCCTTGGGAACGGCGAAAAAACCGAAGGGGTAGGCATCTCGAAGATCGGCCTTGGTGGTGAAGGGGAAGCGTGCCAAATCGTCCAGGGTTCGCAAATCGCCCGGGTGCACGCTGCTCAAGTCGAATTTTCGCCGATAATTCGGATTATTTGCGTACGCATGCTGCAGCGTTGCCTTGAGACGCTCAAGCTGCAGGGACTCGAGCGCGTCTCGCGATGCGCCCAACACCGGATCCAGTAACGTAAGCTCTTGGAGCGTGTTGGACACCGGGGCTAGCGTTTTACCGCCGAATCCGGAACCGCGTGAATGCTGACCATGGTCAGCACTTGGTACGAAGCCACGGTCTCTTCGTTCTGATTGGTGATTTCCGTGTCCCAGGCGACTTCACCCCAACCTTTGTCTGCACGAAGGCTTTTCCCCGCGCAGGTCAATCGAACTTTGATGCTGTCTCCGGGCTTCACCGGTTTGACGAAGCGCAGCTGATCGAGGCCGTAGTTGCCGAGCACCGGGCCGTAATCCGGATCGACGAACAAACCGGCTGCCGCGGATATCAAAAAATAACCGTGAGCCACGCGGCCGCCAAACAGGGGATTGCGCGCCGCCTGCGTCTCGCTCATATGCGCGTAGTAGTTGTCGCCCGTCAAGGCGGCGAACTGCTCGATATCGGCGATGGTGACCGCGCGCTCCGCCGACTTCAAGGTATCGCCCAATTGCAACTCGTGGAACGGAATTCGAAACGGGTGTCGGCCGGGGTTGCGCAAGTGGCTGCCGCGCACCCAGCGGCCGCTGCTCGCGGTGATGGTGTCCGGCGAACCCTGCACCGCGCTGCGCTGCATATAGTGGAGCACGCCGCGGATGCCGCCCATTTCCTC
>DATMKO010000089.1:0-6875 GCA_035571175.1 Steroidobacteraceae bacterium
CGCTATTGATGGAACTGTTCACGCACCAGTGCAAACCGGAGTTCATCTACCGGCATCAATGGTCGACGGGCCTGTTGACGCTGTGGGACAACCGCTGTCTGCTGCATGCCGCGACCGGCGGCTATCAGGGTCACCGCCGGCTACTATGGCGAATCACGATCGGCGAACGACGCCCCGGCCAATCTGCGACTCGAGCAGCGCGGTTGGCCGGCTAAGCTTTACAGCCAACGGCTGCGCATGTGATTTTCTCAATCTAGGCCCACAGCACCGGACGTTCGCGCCGGTACCAACTGCCCACTTGCTCGCCAAAGGAGGCCTCTATGCGGCTGCGCTTGATCTTCATGGTGGGGGTAAGACATCCGTTCTCGATCGACCATGGTTCGGGCGCCACCACGAGGAACTGCAGCTGCTCGTACGTCGCCAGATCCCGGTTCACATCACGCAGCAGATTGTAGAGTTCGGCATCGACTTGCGCCCGCACTGCAGGGTCCTCGAGGCTCGGACGCAACTGCTCGGCAATCACCAATGCTGCATAGGGGGCAGGCTGCCCCACGCCCGATACCATGGCGAGTTCCACCATGGGGTGCGAGCTCAAGCAATTCTCGATCGGCGCCGGCGCGACGTACTTGCCCTTGGCTGTCTTGAATATCTCTTTTTTGCGGCCAATGATCCGCAGCTGGCCATCGGCTCGCCGCTCGCCAAGGTCGCCAGTGCGAAAAAACCCATCGTCGGTAAAGGACTCTGCATCCAAATCCGGCCGCTTGTAGTAGCCGGCCAGCTGCCCCGGCGATTTGATGAGAATCTCGCCGTCATCGGCGATACGAATCTGCACGCCCGGAACCGGAACACCGACAAACCCTGGCGCGTTCAATTCGGGCGTGGTCCGGTGTGAAAGGGCGAAGTCCTCGGTCATGCCGTATCCCTCCACCATGTTCAAGCCCAGGCGGCGGTACCAATCCAACAGCGCAGGCGGAATCGGTGCCGAGCCGCTCACGGCAATGCGCACTTCGTCGAGCCCAAGACCCGACAGAACCTTGCGTCTTACCGCCGGGGCCGTTTTGGGATCCTCGAGCATCGCATCGAGTTGCGCAGCCGGAATATTCGCAAGCACGCTTTGCTGGAACTTGAGCCACAGGCGCGGCACGGAACAGAACGTGGTCGGCCGGGCTCTTTGGATGTCCTGCAAGAACGTGGCGCGCGATTCCGTGAAGAAGAAGTGTGTCTTGCCTTCGACCAACCCTCTGCAAATCATGGCCCGGTCATAGCAATGAGCCACGGGCAGATATGACAACACGCGCTGCCCCACTTCCGCCGGCAACTGCCAGACTGTGTCGCTCAGCCCGCATTCAGTTGCCTGGGTAATGGCGCCGAAGGTCTGCATCACGCCTTTGGGCTGCCCTGTCGAGCCGGAGGTGTATAGCAGCATCGCCAATTGTGACGCTGCCCGCGCCGGCCGGCCGGCCAACGGTGCGGTGCGCTCGATGATGGCATCCCAAGATTCAAACTTGGTGGGCGGAGCCAGCGGCAGCGCGATGCACGGCAGGTTGTCCGGTACGGCGGCGGCCTGCGACGCCCAGGTATCCAGCTTGCCGACGAATAACAGACTGGCCTCGCTGTGCTCGAGAACGTAGCGCACAGTCTCGGCGGTCTCGGTCGGATATATCGAAACCGTAGTTCCGCCCGCCATCCACACCGCCAACTCGGCCATGATGAAGTGAGCACAGTTATTCGAGAGGAGCGCGACACGAAACCCCGGCGCAAATTTCAAGCTCTGTAAATGCGACGCCATGCGCCGCGCCTGGTCCATGGTTTGACCCCAGGTGTACTCCACCACCCGCCCAGCGCCGATAGGCTGGGTAAGCCAGACACGATCGGGTTGCACCGTCTCATGCTCATAGACGTAGTCGAGTATCAACCTCGGTGTCGACATGGCCCGCTCCCGCTGCAATACGTTTTGCGCCTTAGTATCGCGCGCACCCGGCGTTGGCGGTAGGAATTTTTACTTATGCGCCAAGCTAATCATCAGGACACCCCGGCACACGGCAGCGCGGGAAGCACATACTGCTCCAGCAAACTGACGGTCTGTTGGTGCATTCCGTGGGTGTTGTAATTTTTCCGCGAGACGACGACGGCGGCGCCGAGATCCTTCAGCACCAGTATGGCGTTGCCGCCGTTGCCGGCCATGTACCAACCGGAAATTGCGCCGCACTTTGTCGCATAGGTTCGCTGCCAGAACAGGTATCCGTAGTCTTGTTCGGCGTTGGCCCTACGATGCGCGGTGGTCGCCGCCCTTACCCATGCGGCCGGCACGACGCTCTGCCCGGCCCAGCGTCCGTCGTTGACCAACATCCAGGCGATCTTGGCCAGATCGCGCGAGCGCAGCCGCAATCCGCCGCCGGTCATGACCTCTCCCGACGGCGAGCGGGGCCACTCCCATTTTGAGATCCCAAGCGGCTTGAAAATACTTTGCTCAATATACCGATCGACAGGTGTGCGCGCGGCGCGCTCAATGATCTGACCAAGTAGAAACGCGCCGGCCGTGCAATAGGAAAATGGGCCGCGGCCGGTGGCATCGCGCTGATAATCCTGCTTGGTCGGCAGATCGACGGTCCAGCGTGTCCAGCGCTGCTGTTCGTACATCCTCTCCTCGTTTCCCGGGCTCGCGTCCACGTCGTCGTTGCAATCCAGCGCCGAGGACATGGTGAGCAGATCCTCCACCGTGATTTCGCGCTTCAGCGGCGTGTCGTTGCGCAACGGCGCCAGATCGGCCAAAAATTGCATGGCAGGGGCACCGACCGCACTGATCTTGCCGTCGCGGATGGCAGCGCCGACCGCGAGTGATGTGATCGATTTGGTGGCGGATCGTGTGTCGTTGAGCACCTCGGCGCCCCCATCCGCAAAATAGCCTTCATAAATGAGGCGGTCGCGGTAGACGATGAGTACGCTGGTGGTCTTTGGAAACTCGCCGCGGCCGAGCGCCTCGCCCAAGCGCTGCAACGGCTGCGGATCGACGCCCATGCTTTGCGGGGTTGCAGTTTGCCAGTCGCTCGCTCGCACGACTGTGAAAGCGAAAACCATGTAGACAACAAAACCGCCGACTCCCAAGGCCTTCCCGCGCATGCGCATGACGTTGACTCCCATAGCGGCAACACCGGACAGGGGCTAAGCTTACCCGCGGCTCTTTGCAGTCCGGCCGCGTTTTCCGGCAACCTAGCGCGGTTTAGCCGCATAATCTGTCGGGAACAGGTGCATATGGACAAGCTTGACCGCAAAATCCTCGAGCTCTACCAGCACGATACGCGCCGAATCGCCGCATCCATTGGTACGGAGGTTGGTCTGTCGGCGGCGGCAATTCAGCGGCGGCTGAAGAACTTACGCGCTTCGGGCGCGATTCGCGCGGAAACTGCCCAGTTGGATCCCGGCATTCTGGGCGTGCGGATTACCTGCATCGTAAGCGTGTCCATGGCGCCGTGCGCCGCGTCGCACCGACAACTCGACCGCTTCAAGCGCAGCATGGCTGCCGCGCCGCAGGTCCAGCAGTGCTATCACGTGACCGGGACGATGGATTTCGTCGTCATCCTCATGGTGCCGACCATGGAGGACTATGCATCCTTTGCGCGGCGCTGCTTCGAATCCGACAAATCCGTCGCACGCTTCGACACCCACGTGGTGCTTGATCGCGTAAAAACGGGCCTTTCGATTCCCATCCCCAGCGAATGATTGCGCGCGCGTGACTAGCCGGCGTTGAGCATCGCCGCCATCTTTTGATGAATCAGGTTGACCGCCTTCAATGGCCGAAGCATTACCTTGAATTCGGTGATCTTTCCGGCGTCATTCCACCTGATCATGTCGACGCCGTTGATGCTGATGCCGTCCAATTCAAGCTCGAATTCAAGTACGGCATCGCGTTTATCGCCCAGTTCACGCACATAGCGAAACGATTCGTTGAAGAAAACGTGAAACGCGGCGGTGAGATACTTCTTGGTGATGGCCTTACCCACCTGGGGCGTATGCACCACCGGCGAATAAAAGACCGCGTCCGCGGCGAGCAGTTCATCAAGTCCCTGGACGTCGCGCGCCTTAACCAGTCGATGCCAGATTGCGATGGGGCCAGACGACATAAGGCTTCTCCTTCGGTATTGACGAAGGCATCTTAGCGCTTGCCGGCCAGGGTCTGGACGGCGCCGTCATGGCCGGCGCCGTCGCGGTGGCCTAATGCTCGTCTGACTCTGACTTCGATACCGACAGGTTGTTGGTCACATCATCGATGACCGCATAATTGAACGGACCCTCGCTTTTGGTATCCAGCCCAAACGCGCCGCCCTGGCTCGAATCCACGTTGTACTCGCGTACGAATGTTCCCCAGATCGTGAATTCGACGATTTCGCTGGGATGCAGCACATCCGCATTCACCGCGTCACCGTTTGCCGCCAGCAGATGCCCGTTGGGGGCAAACCGCAATGCAAGCGGGCCGCGCAAATGCTCATCTGCGAACACGGCCGTGCCGCGCGTGACGGCGTGGGTTCTGGCGCGCGCCTCGGCAACTGCGTACACCACATTGTCGGCGGTCGACGCCACGTATAGCGTATCCGTCGCTCGATCGTACGCCAGACCGGTCGGACCGAGCACCAGGGCAGCGGCATTCGGTACATGGGTGTAGCCGGTCGCGATCAGCGTCTTGTGCAACAGGGTTAGATTCTTCGCGCCGACCGCCACGTCGAGCCGAGCAACCGTGCCGTTCAACACGTTGGAGACGAAAATCGTTGCATCGGCGCCGCGATCATCGATGGCCAAGTCCCAGGGGCCGTCCAGGAATTTGGCGTCGGTCCAGGTCTGCACCGGGTTCCCCGCGCGGTCGATCACCTGAAGTGCGCCCTGCCCGATCGTGGCGAACGTGCCGTCGGCGGTCGGTACGTTACCGACCACGACGAACCCGCCGCGCAGGACCCCGAGGGCCGTGCTCAGCCCGGGCAGGCTGCTGGTGAAGAATGTACCGGCCGTTCCCGGAGGCGCAATCGGCCCGGTAGGGGTCAGTGCAATGATCGTCGTTCCAGCACCTTGAAGATTGGCACTGTTGTTGAAATTGCTCACCAGGACGTCACCGGCGGCAATGGTCCCGCCGCGCGGAAAGGAAGCAGGCACGAAAGCGACTCCGTATGGATTGACGTCGCCATTTGCCGGTATCGTCGAGGAATTCGTGAGTCGGGGTATGAACGCTTCGTGGGATTCGGAGGCCTGCAGCAGCGGAGCACAGAGGCCCAAGCCCGCCGCCAGAAGTGTTCCCCGCAGTACATAGCGGAATGATTCGTTGTTCATGTGATTGGTCCTATCGGTCGATTTCGATTGGCGTTGTCTTGCGCAGCCTTATCCAATGCGCTTACCGTAAGTACCGGTCGTGCGGCAAATGGTTGCCCGCAGACCCGGAAGGTTTGAAGCAGCAATCCGCTGAGTGGTCGTCGGTTTTCTTTGGGGGAAGAATGAAAATATGCACTATCGTTGCCAGTCTCATGGTTGCTGCTTTCAGCCATGCCGCGCGCGCCGACGGCGTGGTTACGGTGATTCGGGCCGGACATCTGATCGATACGGAATCCGGCCGCGTGCTCGATTCGCAGATGCTGCTGGTAAGGGACGGGGTCATCGCCGAAGTTGGCGCGGCGCTCGAGGCACCTGCGGGCGCACGCGTCGTAGACCTGAGCGGCTATACCGTGCTGCCCGGGCTGATCGACGCGCATACCCACTTGACGATTGACTCGAAGAATCAGGATCCGCTCGCCGAGCTCGAGCATACCGCCGCCGAACGTGCCTTTGGCTCGCTGCCGAACGCGCGTGCCGTGCTGCTCGCCGGATTCACCACCGTGAGGGACCTCGGCACGTATCGCGCGCTGGTTGACGTGGCGCTGCGCGATGCCATCAATCGCGGCGATGTCGTGGGACCGCGCATGTATGTCGCCGGCGCGTATGTGACCATAACGGGAGGAGCCGGTGCGGTTACCGGCTTCGCACCGGACGTCACGCTGCCCTGGGACCTGCGCTACGGCAATGCCAATTCGCCAAGCGAAGTGCGTGAACGTATCCGAACCCTGGCCGGACAGCGTGTCGATGTGATCAAGCTATTCGCCACCGGTGCAGTGCTGACTCACAACAGCAACCCTGCCGGGCGTGAAGCGACGCCCGAGGAACTGCAGGCGGCCGTTGATGAGGCTCGCAATTTCGGCCTCAAGGTGGCGGTGCATGCCCATGGCCCCGACGGCATCAAGGCCGCCGTGCGCGCGGGTGCAGCCTCCATCGAGCACGGCACGCTCATGGACGATGAGGGGCGCTCGTTGATGAAACAGCACGGCACCTATCTGGTACCGACCCTGGAGGTGCGTGAATGCGTCGGCGGCAACTACCCGCCGGAGTTCGTCGCGAAAGCCAATCAGATCATGACCGTCCAGCTGCAAAACTTCCGCAAGGCGGTCAATGCCGGCGTGAAGATCGCGTTTGGCACCGACATCGGCGTTTGCCCTTTCGGTCGGAACGCCCGCGAGTTCAACTTCATGGTACAGAACGGCATGACCCCGATGCAGGCGATCCAATCCGCCACGGTCGCCGGTGCCGACCTGCTCGGCATTGCGGACAAAGTAGGCTCGATTAGAACAGGAAAGCTCGCCGACTTGATTGCGGTGCGCGGCAACCCGGCGGCCGACGTGCGCCTGCTCGAGGATGTCCGCTTCGTCATGAAGCAAGGCGTGATCTATAAACAGGATTGAGCGAACCCATGCTGCTTTTTGCCTACGGTACATTGCAAGACCGAGCGGTCCAAATGGCTAACTTTGGACGCGAACTCGACGGTCGCGCCGACTCGCTGACCGGATACGCGCTCTTGACCATTG
>DATMKO010000090.1:0-2478 GCA_035571175.1 Steroidobacteraceae bacterium
ATAGCCGTCGTCGCGCGGATCGGAGTAAATCAAGCAGCCCACGGCGCCATGTTCATATGCCAGCTTCGGCTTCAACCCGCGCCAGCCGCCGCCGTAGCGCGTCAACACGATGCGGCCCTTGACGCTCACACCCTGACGCTCGAGTTCCTTGTAATCATCCGGCATGCCGTGATTTGCATAGACCAGTTCCGCAGTTACATCGCCATCGGCGCCATACACGTTGTAGGCCGGCAATTCATCCTTGGTTTGCGAGGATGTGCTGTCGCCCTCGATGGGCGGTTCGGTCAATCGCGCCTTGAAATGGGTCGGCGCCACGAGCTCCAAGGACACTTCGCGCGGTGTTGGGTACAGCACCGAAAATTCCTCGATGGACGCATCCCAGCCCCACTCGCGAAACTTTGCGAGCTGAAATTCGGCGTTCGCCTTGTCGTGCGCGGAGCCCACGTGATTCGGCTGCGACGCCATCTGCTGCATCCAAGCGCGCAGCTCCGCCGGCTTAAGATCGGCATCGAAGCGCGCCTCCAATTGCAGTTCTGCGGCGGCGGCCGCGGTCGAGAATCCTTCGAGTTCGTTGGCGCCCGCTGTGGCGGCGGCCGGCGTGGCGGCGCCCGGTGCTTCCGCGGCAACGCCGCCGGCGGCGCTCCAGCCGATGACTGAAGCAATGAGGGCGCACGAAATGCGCGAAATCGTAGATGGCAAGCAATTCTCCTTTTATTCTCTGATACCGGTGCCGCGGTTCAACAGGGTTACCGCCAGCGTGAACATCACGGCGGCGGCGGACACCATGATCCCATAAGCCAGTCGCAAATCGACATCCGAGGTGCCGAGAAAGCCAAAGCGAAATGCGCTGACCATGTAGAGGATGGGATTGGCGTGCGAAGCGGCGTGCGCCCAGACCGGCAGCATGGTCACCGAGTAAAATACGCCGCCAAGATAGGTGAGCGGCGTCAGCACGAAGGTCGGGAACCAGGAGATCTGGTCGAAGTTCTTGGCGAACAGGGCGTTGATCAACCCTCCCAACGCGAAGATGAAACTCGTCAGAAACGCGGCGGACAGAATCGCCAATACATGAGTGACCGCCAGGCGCGTGAAGCACAGCGAGATGATGGTCACCACCGAGCCCACCAGCACCCCGCGCAGTACCCCGCCCATGGTGTAGCCCGCGACTATCAGCCAATTCGGCAGCGGCGAAACCAGCAGCTCCTCGATATGCTTGCCGAATTTCGCGCCGAAGAACGACGACACCACATTGCCATAGGAAGTCTGAATCACATTCATCATGATGATGCCGGGGGCCATGAACTGCATATAGTCGAAGCCGCCCACCTGGCCGACGCGCCGGCCTATGAGACTGCCGAATATGACGAAGTACAGGGTGGCGGTGACCGCCGGGGGCACGATGGTCTGCCCCCAGATTCTTACGATGCGGCTGAATTCACGGATGACGATGGTTGTGAAACCAATCCAGTCGGTGCCGAGGCGCGATTCGGCCATGCTCAGGATGCCTTGGCGGCGGCGGTCCGCGCGCTGCCGTCGACCAAGCGGATGAACAGCTCCTCGAGACGATTGACCTTGTTGCGCATGCTGTTCACGGCGATGCCCTGCGCCGAGAGCTGCGCGAATATGTCGTTCAAACTCTGCGTCTTGGACATTTCTATTTCCAAGGTGTGGTCGTCGGAGAGAACCGGCGTGAATCCCGACATCTGCGGCGCAGCGGTTCTGGGGTCGCGCAAATTAAAGACGAACACCTCGGTCTGCAGCTTGCGCAGCACATTCGCCATGCTGTCGCGCTCGATGATGTTGCCGCCGTCGATGATGGCGATATTGCGGCACAGATTTTCGGCTTCCTCCAGGTAATGCGTGGTCAGGATGATGGTTGTGCCCTGCTCGTTGATGTCGCGCAGGAATTCCCACATCGAACGGCGAATCTCGATATCGACGCCGGCGGTGGGCTCATCCAGAATCAGCAGCCGCGGCTCGTGCATCAGGGCGCGCGCGATCATCAGGCGCCGCTTCATGCCTCCCGACAGGCTGCGTGCAATCGAGTCGCGACGGTCCCAGAGTTGCAGCTGCTTGAGATATTTCTCGGCGCGGGTTTTCGCCAGCCGCCGCGGAATTCCGTAAAACCCGGCCTGGTTCACGACGATGGTGAACGGCGTCTCGAACATGTTGAAATTTATTTCCTGCGGCACCAGACCGATGCAGGATTTGGCCACTTCCAGCTGTTTGTCGATATCGTGTCCGAATACCTCGACCACGCCGCTGGTTTTATTGACCAGGGAGGTTGTGATGCCTATCAGGGTGGTCTTGCCGGCGCCGTTCGGGCCAAGCAGCGCGAAGAAATCACCCTCGTCGACGTCGAGATCTATCGCCTTGAGAGCTTGGATGCCGTTTTTGTAGACCTTGGTGAGCTTGCGGAGAACGAGGGCATGCATAGGAGCCGCGTAGACTAAACCTGGCGAGGCTCCGCCCGCAACG
>DATMKO010000091.1:0-2099 GCA_035571175.1 Steroidobacteraceae bacterium
CGCGCAATCTTGCCGACTCCTCCATGCCGACGTGCGACATGGTGACCGGGTGCGCGATGAGACTCTCGACGCCGCCCAAGGATTCGGCCAGGGTGAAGCATTTGAGTCCTTGGAGAAATGCGCCGACCGCAGGCTCGCCGCCGGCAAGTTCGAAACTCAACATGGCGCCGAAGCAGCTCTGTTGGCGGCGCGCAATCTCATGTCCGGGATTGCCGCTGAGTCCGGGGTAATGAACGCGCTGCACCGCCGGCTGCCGCGTCAGGAAGTCCACTATGGCGGCGGTATTTTCAGCGTGCACGCGCATGCGCGCGTGCAAGGTGCGGACTCCGCGCAGCGTGAGAAAGCTGTCGAACGGAGCCCCGGTCACGCCGAGGGCGTTCGCCCACCAGACCAGGCTTTGCTGCAGCTCGGCGCTGGCGGCGATCACCGCGCCGCCGACCACGTCGCTGTGGCCATTCAAATACTTGGTGGTGGAGTGCAGCGCGAAATCGGCGCCGAGACTCAAGGGTTGCTGCCAGACCGGCGATAGAAAGGTATTGTCCACGACCGACAAAGCGCCGACGGCGTGGGCGGCCTCACTGATGGCGCGAATATCCACGACGCGCAGCAACGGATTGCTCGGGGTCTCGATCCACACCAGCTTCGCTCCGGCCTGCAGCGAATTCTGCAATTCATGCGGATTGCTTTGATCGACGAAATCGACCAGCAGATTGCCCTTGGCATGCAGCGCGGCGAGCAACCGATAGGTACCGCCATAGCAATCATGCGGCGCGATGACGCGTGCCCCATTGGGCAGCGTCGCCAGAACCAAAGTGATGGCCGCCATCCCCGTGCAGGTCACCACCGCGCCGGCGCCGCCCTCCAGATCCGCCAAGGCGCCGGCCAGCTGGTCGCGCGTCGGATTGCCGGAACGGGTGTAGTCATACTGGCGGGGCCGGCCGTGGCTTTCGAATGCGAAATTCGTCGACAAATAGATCGGCGGCACCACCGAGCCATGCATGGCGTCAGACTCGAGTCCGGCGCGAACCGATCGAGTCGCGATGTTTTTCGGCGGTACTTTGCTGCTCATTGTCTACTGCTCCGCGAGGGCGTGCTTGATGATGGGTGTCAGGGCGGCGCCTTCCTTGAGGAAGGCGTCATGTCCGAAGATGGAATTGATCTCGATGAGTTGGCGCGGACCGTTCAGGCGGGCGGACAGCGCTTGCATGTCGCTGAACGGCACGAGTTGGTCTTCGCGCACGGCGATCAGCGTTGCCGGCGTATGCACCTGCGTGGCATCCATCTGATGCAGATCGATCGACTCGCTCAAAGTCAAAAACGATTCGGCGCGATATTTCTGCACGTAGTCATCGCCGCGCGCAAACAGGTAATCCTCGATGGGAAACCGAAAGCGATCGGCGGCGCGCGCCGGCGCGCCACCGAACCTGATTGAAAATTCGACGTTGCTGCGATAAGTAGCCATCGCCAGCGCCCGCGCCAACTTGAGACCCGCCGCGCCGTCGCCGCGCGCGATCGCCTCGCGCACGATCTGTCGCTGCACGCTGCGCCAGGCGGTGGACAGAACCTGCGCCTTGTCAGCGGCGCTCAAGACCACGATGTGCTGCACCTGATCGGGGTAACGCTCGGCGAAGCACAGCGCCACCATCCCGCCATAGGAAGCGCCGACGATGGCGTGCAAAGAATCCAAGCCCAGGTGCCGCACGATCAGGCTCAAAGCGCCGGCTTGATCGTACGAGCTGATGGGTGGAAATCGACCGCCGCTGGCCGGGGTCGAACTTTTTCCCCAGCCGCCGAGATAGTCGATACCCAGAACCCGATACTCGCGGGTATCCACACCGAGTCCCGGACCCACCATCTCCGGCCACCAGCCCTCGCCCGGCGCGCCGCTGACGATGCGGTGCGCGGAAATGCCGCCGAGGACCGCAATGACGGGTCCGCGTGCATTTCCCATCAGACGGAACGCCATCTTTGCATCCGGCAGCGAATCGGCGTAATGCAAGGCGAAGGGGTTGAGACTTATTGTCTCGTCCACGGGGTTCAAGGGATTTTCGGCCACAAGCTACAAGCTCCTTAAAGGTGACATAACCCCTGGAGCGCCG
>DATMKO010000092.1:0-4727 GCA_035571175.1 Steroidobacteraceae bacterium
GCCATCAGGCCGGCAAGAGTTCTACTTTTCATGGCCTCACTCCCCTCATTTGATTCTGCCGCAAATAGCGGGCTGTGATTGTAAACCGATTTTCCTGGAATGCGATCGCTCGTCAGCGCGCTGCCCGTAGCGGCACGATGCTGACGACATTGATCAAAAAGCGAGTGTACTGGCGCGAGGATACCGCTTCGAACAACGTGCCCACGACCGAGACATGTGAATTCTCGCCGATGCTCTGCGGAAATTCAGCGACCCCCACCAGCTGCAGGTCGTTTGCTGCCAAGCAAAGATGGCTTTGAGCCGGAGCGTATACGTATCTTTGCTCATCCAGCACCAGCAGCGGCACATTGTCGATGCCGTCCGGGCCCGGAAAGTCGCGAAAATGCACATGTCCCGACAGGGTTACTCTGACCGGCTTGAGCCACAGGCAGGGTCCGCTGCCCAGCACACAGCCCGACAGCGCGATGCATAGGCCGATGACAATCAAACGCCGATTTGTGACCATTCGCGCTCCATGGGCTAGTCTACTCCGGTATACACACGCTAATAAAACGAGGCACACCCAGTGGATCGAAGTTGGCTAAAACAGTACCCGCCCGGCGTGCCGGCGGACATCGACCCCGACTCTTATGCATCGCTCAAGGAAGTGATCGAGGAGGCGTTTGCGAGCCATCGTCAGCAGCCTGCATTCAGCAACATGGGCGCGACCTTGAGTTACGCGCAACTCGACGAACTCAGCCGTGCGTTTGCGGCGTGGCTGCAGCAGAAATCCGGCTTGAGCAGAGGGGATCGCGTCGCGCTGATGATGCCCAATATTCTGCAGTATCCCATCGCGCTGTTCGGCGCGCTGCGCGCCGGCATGGCGGTGGTCAATACCAATCCCCTGTATACGCCGCGCGAACTCGAACATCAGTTGAAGGATTCGGGTGCGAAGGCCATTGTCATTGTCGAGAACTTCGCGCACGTACTCGAACAAGTGCTGGCGCGCACCGACTTGAAGAACGTGCTGGTGACGGGCGTCGGGGACTTGTTGGGGCTGCCAAAGGGCTTCATGGTAAATTTTGTGCTGCGGCACGTTCGCAAACAGATTCCCGCGTGGAAAATGCCCGGTTCGATATCGTTCAAGGATGCTCTGGGCAGCGGCCTCGGACTCAAGCTCCAGCCCGTTGCATTAGGGGGCGAGGACATCGCCTTTCTGCAGTACACCGGCGGCACCACGGGCGTGGCGAAGGCGGCCGTGCTCACCCACCGCAACATGGTGGCCAACCTGCTGCAGGCCCTGGCATGGATCAAGCCCGCGCTGCAGGCCGGCGGCGGGCGCGTCGTGATCACGGCGCTGCCGCTCTACCACATTTTTGCGCTCACCACGAATTGTCTGGTCTTCCTGCCGCTCGGAGCCCGCAATGTGCTGATAACGAATCCGCGTGATTTCCCGGCATTCGTGGCGGAACTGAAGAAGTACAAGTTCAACTTCATCAGCGGAGTCAACACGCTGTTCAATGCGCTGCTGCACACACCAGGGTTCGAAGCGGTGGATTTTGGCGCGCTGCGCGTCAGTTTCGCCGGCGGCATGGCGGTGCAACCGGCGGTGGCGAAGCGCTGGAAAGAAGTCACCGGCAGCATCGTCAGCCAAGGCTGGGGGCTGACCGAAACCTCGCCCATTGCCACTGCCAATCCCGTCGGATTGGAGTTCAACGGCTCGGTCGGGTTACCGGTTCCGTCGACCGATATTTCAATTCGCGACGACACCGGCAAGGAGCTGCCCGTCAACGGCATCGGCGAGATCTGCGTCTTCGGTCCCCAGGTGATGCGCGGCTATTGGAACCGGCCCGACGAGACCGAGAACGTGATGTTCGGCGATTGGCTGCGCACCGGCGACATCGGGCGCATGGATGCCGAAGGTTTCGTCTACATCGAGGATCGCAAGAAAGACATGATCTTGGTGTCGGGATTCAACGTATATCCCAATGAAGTCGAAAGCGTCGTTGCCGAGCATCCCGGCGTGCTGGAAGTCGCGGCGGTTGCGCAGCCGGACGAGAATTCCGGCGAGGTGGTCGCCCTGTTCGTCGTGAAGAAAGATCCGAACCTGAGCGCCGAAGCGCTGATCGCGCACCTTCGCACCGAACTCACCGGTTACAAAGTGCCGAAGCATGTGTATTTTCGCGCCGAGCTGCCCAAGAGCAATGTCGGCAAGATTCTGCGCCGCGCGCTGCGCGACGAGCTGCGCAACCCTGCGGCCGGCGCCGCGCAATGATAGGGTGCGTTAGCGTGATCCCGCGGCGACGCGATCAGCAATCTGCGTAAGCACGACACCGCTGATGACGATTGTGAGTCCGACCACCCTCAGGGTTGTCAACGGCCGCAGCGCCGCTCCCGCCAGAGCGAAGTGGTCTATCACCGCCGACGAGAATAGCTGCGCCGTCACCGCGAACAGAATCGCGTTGCCGACGCCGAAGCGCGGGGCAAGAAAGGTGATGCTGAGGACATAGAAGGCGACAATCACGCCGCCGGCGTACTGGGCGGGCGCGATGCCAGCGATCGCTGATAGCTGCGGAATGCGCACCGCGGCCGTCGCGGCAACCAGCAGCGATGCAACCAACCCGGTCGCGAACAAAATGACCGCGGCTTGAATCGGTCCTCCGACGCCGCGCGCCAGCCCGGCATTCAAGATCGCCATCAGCGGAATCAGCGCGCCGGCGGCGAACGCCCATAGGGCATAGGAAACTGTGGACATGGTTACCTCCTCGGTGCGCGAGTCAAGCTTGCGCGGGCTTGTAGGCCTGCACCGTCTCCACCAGCAGCGCGACGCGCTGCGGATCGACCTCCGGCGTGATGCCATGACCTAGATTGAACACGTGGCCGCTGCCGGCGCCGAAGCTCTGCAGCACCCGCAAGGTTTCGGCGCGCAGGGTCTCGGGCGGCGCGAACAGCGCGGACGGGTCGAGATTGCCCTGCAATGCGACGCGCCCGCCGACGGCTTGGCGCGCTTCCTTCAAGTCGGTGGTCCAATCGACGCCGACCGCATCGCAGCCGATGCCGGCGATTTTTGCCAACCAGGCTCCGCCGCCCTTGGTAAAGACGATGTTGGGAACCCGGCGTCCCTCCGATTTCTTGGTAAGTTGGTCCACGACCTGCGCCATGTGGCGCAGCGAGAATTCCTCGTATTGCGCCGGCGTCAACACGCCGCCCCAGGTATCGAACAGCATGATGGCCTGCGCGCCGGCGGCGATTTGCGCATTCAGATAAAGAATCGTCGCCTTTGCCAGCAGTTCGAGCAGACGGTGCAGTTGCCGCGGTGATTCGTACATCATGCGTTTGATGTGGCCGAAGGTCTTGCTGCCGCCTCCTTCCACCATGTATGTGGCCACCGTCCACGGGCTGCCCGCAAAGCCGATGAGCGGTACCCGGCCGTGCAACTCGCGGCGCACCAGCGCCACCGCATCGGTCACGTACCTGAGTTCGCGCGCCGGATCGGGCACCCGCAGCGCATCGATGTCGGCTGGCATGCGCACCGGACGCTCGAACTTCGGACCCTCGCCGGCCTCGAATTCCAAGCCGAGGTTCATCGCGTGCGGAATCGTGAGAATGTCCGAGAACAGGATTGCGGCGTCGAGCGGATAGCGCTCGATGGGCTGCAGGGTGATTTCGCACGCGATCTCCGGAGTGGTGCACATCTCCAGGAATCCGCCGGCGCGCTCGCGCGTGGCCCGATACTCCGGCAGATAGCGTCCCGCCTGGCGCATCAACCAAATCGGCCGCCGCGGCGTGGGCTCGCGAAGCAGTGCGCGCAGCAGCAGATCGTTCTTCAGCGGCTCGCTGCTGCTCGTCATTATGTTCGCTCGCTGGGTTCGAACAGGCGGCTATGCTCGAGAATGGCGTAGCGATCGGTCATCCCGGCAATGTAATCGGCCACCGCACGCGCGCGCCCCGCGGGACCCTGCACCAGTTCCAATCTGGCGCGCGCTTCGTGTTCGTCCGGCATCAAGGTGGGATCGTTGAAAAAAGCATCGAACAAATCGCGCACCACGCGCCGCGCCTTGGCGGTCATGCGCCGCACCTTGTAGTGCTTGTAAACGCGTTCGCGCAGGAAAGTCTTGAGCGCGTAATTCTGCTCGCGGGCGGCATCGCTGAAGCCGATCAGCATTCCCGAGTGCGACCTCACCTCGGCGATCGAGCGCACCCCCGATGCCGCGAGGCGCGCCTCCGAGGCATCGATCAGGTCGCTGGCCAGGTAGTTGATCATCCGCCGCAAAATCTCGTAGACCAGGCGGCGGCCGGCGAGCGCCGGGTATCTGGCCAGCACTTGGTCGTGGTAGCCGCGAAACAACGGCACCTCGAGCAGCTGCTCGACGCTGATCAGTCCGGCGCGAATGCCGTCATCCACGTCGTGATTGTTGTAGGCAACCTCGTCGGCAAAATTCGCGAGCTGCGCCTCCAGGCCGGGCTGCTGGCGATTGATGAAACGTTCGCCCAATTCCCCGAGCTGGATCGCGTTGTTGTAGGAACAGTGCTTGAGAATACCCTCGCGGCATTCGAAGGTCAGGTTCAAACCGTCAAATTCGGCGTAGCGCTCCTCGAGCTCGTCAACCACGCGCAGCGATTGCAGGTTGTGTTCGAAGCCGCCGAAATCCGCCATGCAGTCGTTGAGGGCGTCCTGTCCCGCGTGGCCGAACGGCGTGTGCCCGAGATCATGCGCGAGGCATATGGCCTCGGACAATTCCTCGTTC
>DATMKO010000093.1:0-6464 GCA_035571175.1 Steroidobacteraceae bacterium
GCCGCAATGTACTTCGCTAGATGCCCCAATGAACGGAAGATCTGCTGATTCTCCTGGCTGTCGGCCCGCAATTGAATGCCATACTGCTTGGAGACGAGCAGCGCCACCTCCAAAATATCGATGGAATCCAACCCCAGACCTTCGCCATACAACGGGGCGTCCGGATCGATATCCTGCGGTTGTACCTCGAGGTTCAGAGCCTGCACGAACAGTGCCGCAAGCTGCCGCTGTAGACCGACCTCGGTCAGCGGCGCCGGCTTCTGCATGAGCGACGCTTTGTCGGACATAGGTTAGGTATTCGAATGGTTTTCTAAGTAGCGGGCATTATATAGGTGCGGGCCGGTGCGGCAACCCACCACCGATCGGCGTATGCTCAAGCGCATGCAAGCACCGCATCCGCCGTTGCACGATTACTACGCGCGCGAAGCGGATCGATCCGGCTGGGTCAGGCAATTGTTCGACCGTACGGCGGGTGATTATGACCGCATCGAACGGGTCATGGCCTTGGGTAGCGGCTCCCTGTACCGTCGGCTGGCGTTGGTCCGGGCCGGGCTCACGAAGGGCATGCGGGTAGTGGATGTTGGCGTCGGAACCGGGCTCCTGGCGCGTCAGGCGGCGCATTTGGTGGGTGAATCCGGAACGGTAACTGGTATCGACCCGAGCCCAGGGATGATTCGCAGCGCCAGAGTCCCGCCCGGTGTCGAACTGCTGATTGGCAGTGCCGAAACCATCCCCGTGTCCGCGGCGACGGCCGATTTTCTGTGCATGGGATATGCGCTGCGGCATGTAACAGATATCACGGCTGCTCTGCGCGAATTTCTCCGGGTGCTCAAACCCGGCGGTCGGATCTGTCTGCTGGAGATCACCAGGCCCGCGGGGCCGGTCGCGCATGCGTTGCTCAAGGCATATTTGCGCGGTGTGGTGCCGTTCCTGGCGGGGTTGCTGGGCCGGAGCCCCGATTCGTCCAAGTTGATGCTTTACCTCTGGGACACCATCGACGCGTGCGCAGCTCCCGCAGAAATTCTCGCGGCAATCAGCGACGCGGGCTTCGTCGAGACCCGGCGTCATGTCGAAATCGGCATCTTCTCGGAGTATTGCGCGCGCAAACCGCTCCGCTAACGTTGGCGCAGGCGGCGCACAGTCAACAGCGGCAGCCGCAGAATGAATCCAAGAAAAAGGCGGCAATGCATCCAGGTCAGCAAGGCGTTGTCGCGCCAATAATTGAAATGTGAAACGCCCCCCTCGTCGGGCCGGAAGTAGCGAACCGGGGCCGGTAAGTTGACGGGCCTGACGCCTCGCCAGCGCAGGCGCACCACGGCCTCGACGTCGAAGTCAAAGCGCCGCATCCACGGCTGCCGGCGCATTATGTTTACCAACGCCGGTATCGGATATACGCGAAAGCCATACAGCGAGTCGTGAATGCCGCTCCACAATGTCTCGAGATTGGCCCACCAATTCGACACTTTGCGGCCTTGGACGCGCAATCTGGGCGCACTGTGGTCGAATATCGGGATTCCCAGCACCATCGCGTCGGGAGCAGCCTGTGAGGCGCGCATGAATGCCGGGATCCTGTCGGCAGGATGCTGGCCATCGGAGTCCATGGTCAGCGCATGGGTGTAGCCGAGCGATAGAGCCTCGCGCAGGCCGAACAGCACCGCGGCGCCCTTGCCGCGATTCTTGGGCAGCACGAACACACGCAGGCTCGCGTCCGCCGCCGCCATCTCCGCCAGGCGATGTTCGGAATGATCGGTACTGCCATCGACCACGACCCAGACGGGTGCCCATTGGTCCAGAGCCGCGCGCACGGTCGCAAACACCTTTGGGCCGGGGTTGTAGCTCGGAATGAGCACAAGATGAGTATTCGACCGCTCAGGCATGCTTGAGCCAGGCAGACTGCAGTGCGCCCTCGAGGGCCTGCCGATAATACTGGTCGAGTTTTTCGGTAAACGCGGCGACGTCCGCGGGCGGATCGAAGCGCTGACCGAGCCGAACCCGGTAGTTAATCGGCAATTCGGGACGCTTGAACAATGGCCACCCCTTGCTCAAGAAAGGCGAATCGGTCTCGATCAACAGCGTTTGCACCGAGACTTTGGCGTATTTTGCAATGAGTCCAACGCTGCCCGCCAGCGGATTGATCGGTGCTCGGGTGGTACGGGTGCCCTCCGGAAACAGCAGCAGCACTGCGCCCGCGTGCAAATGCGCCACGGATTCCTTGATCATCTGCCGCGAAGAGTCGTTTCCGACATAGCGCGCGAGACGCGAGCCCGCACCCAAGAACACATTCTTCATCAGTTGCGCCTTCATGACACACACCAGGTTCGGATGCCGGGTCAGAATCAACAGCGCGTCAATCAAGGCCGGATGGTTCGGCGCCAGGATGACCGGCGGTCCGCCTTTGAGGGAGTCGATGGCGCGCAGATCCAACCGGTAGGTTCGCGTGATCCACAATGACCAGCTGTACAGGCGGAATCCCGTCATGATGCCGCGCCGTCCGACCGCAGTCCCGATACGTCTGGGCAGGATGAAATACAGCGGCACCGCAAACAGCGACCAGGTCAGGCAAATGAGCCCGAGCAGTGCCAGCGAACTATAGAGCGCAAAATATTCATAGAGAATTTTGAGGAAACGCGGCATCGGTGTGCGAGGTCAATCGGGAACTTCGACCATGCTGGACGAGCGGCGCAGCATCCACGCAAAACCGAATCCCGCCGACCAATAGCTTCTGCGCTGCACCAGCGGACTGTCCACGAACACGGCGCCCGCCAGCGTGTCGTAGCGCATGTAAGCCCCCGCCCAAAATTTAGGGTAACGCTTGGACAGTGCGGCGATGCTCTGCGTGCCGGCATAGCCGCCGCTTGCTTGATATTCAGGTCGAGTGAGGGTCGCGTATTGACTGGCGACCGAATAGAAGTATTGGTTGTAGCGGCGATCGGCGAATAGCGGTCCTACCAAAAATCCAAGATTCCAACCTTTGAGCCATTTAAGGTCGGCGATGTCCAAATTCAATCGCGGCGTGAATGTCCATCCTATGAACTGTGGCGATCCTTCAATCGTGGCGGCGGCCCGCAGCGGCATGCGCAAATCAAGTTTGAATTTTGCATCCTCGCTGCGAAATAAGTGAACATCGAAGGAGGGGCCCAGCTCGACGGTGGATTTGAGGTCGGGCATGCCGCTGCGCTCGGCGTCGTTGCGCACCGGCGTCGTCAGGTTGAAGCTCACATTGATTTCGAGCCTGTCCTGATTGAACAGCGTGCCGCGCACGCCGTCGCGGTCCGCTTTCAGAAACTTGCCGTTGTAAATGAGGTAGGGAACCGGCAGCGGGTAGGCGTGGACGGTATCCGAGCCCCGATAATCCTCAAACGCAATCGCGCCCAAGCCGAGTCCAAACTCCCACAAGGGTTCCTCCTTGGCCTGACTTGGAACTGTCCAGCATGCTGCCGCGAGCAGCACGGCGCACGCCCAAGATTCGCCGCCGCGCTTCTTTGCAGCCGCCATCAGCCGCTGATAATCTCGGGCACTATAACTTCGCCTTGAAAGATACTACGAGTGAACCCAGGCGAGGGCATCGTAGTCTAAGATACCTAGCCATGCACATCTTGATAGTGGAAGATGACGAAGTCGCACGCGACTACCTAGCGAAAGCGCTCCGGCAAGCCGGTCACACCGTGGACGTCGCGGGCAACGGCCTCGAGGGTTTGCATATGGCATCCTCGATCGCCGTTGATCTCGCGATTGTCGATCGCATGCTGCCGAAGCTTGACGGTCTGGCGCTGGTGCAATCGCTGCGCGCCACCGGCCGCAAGATGCCGGTCCTCATTTTGAGCGCCCTCGGCGATGTGGACGACCGGATTACGGGCTTAAGAGCCGGCGGCGATGACTATCTGACCAAGCCATACCATATGTCGGAGCTGCTGGCGCGCATCGACGCGCTCGCCAGGCGCGGCGAGGCCGGAAACGCGGAAGCCAATACCAAGTTGAAATTGGCGGATCTGGAACTCGACCGCATGACCCGCCGGGTGACGCGCAACGGCAAGAAAATCGAACTCACCGCGCGCGAATTCCAATTGCTGGAATTCATGATGCGCCACAGCGGACAAGTGGTGACGCGTACCATGCTGCTCGAGGGCGTCTGGGACTATCATTTCGATCCGCAAACCAATGTGATCGACGTGCACATCAGCCGTCTGCGGCAGGCCATCGACAAGGACTTCGACAAACCCCTGCTGCACACTGTGCGAGGTGCCGGGTACAGCTTGCGCGAAGACGAATAGCGGTCCGCGATGGGACCCGATCAACGGTTTCTCGGCGTACTCGGTACCTCGCCGTTTCGCATTGCAATCGTCTACTCGATCGTATTCGCCTTCGGCGCGGCCGCGCTGCTGGGCGCAGTCGATTTTGCCGTGTCGCGCGTGGTGGATGGCAGCACCGACAATCTCATCGAAGCGGAAGTGCAGGGCTTGCGCGAACAAATGCTGGTGCTCTCGCGCAGCGACTTCATCGAATTGATCGAGCAGCGCTCGCAGGACCAGGATGTGCGCGGCGCGGTGTATTTGATGGTCGATCCGCAGCTGCGCCCGGTGGCCGGAAATGTGCCGGCGTGGCCCAAGGTGGGGGGCAACCAAGGCAAGTGGTTTCACTTCAAGGTATCCGTGCCGTTTGGCGACGAAACCCGGGAGCACGAGATGCGGGCGCAGCGATTTCCATTGCCTGGCGGCTATCGAATGCTGGTGGGGCATGACGTGCAGGAGCGCCAGGACGTCAAGAGTCTCATGGTGCGGGGCTTGATCACGGCGGTCGTGCTCACATTGCTGCTGGGACTGGGCGGCGGTTTCTGGATGGGGCGGCGAATCCTGGCGCAGGCAGGGGCGATTTCAGCCGTCGCCACACAGATCATGCGCGGCGATCTTTCACAGCGCCTGCCGGTACGCGATGCAGACGATGAAATCAACACCCTGGCGCGCGAGATCAACACCATGCTCGATAAGATCGAGCAACTCACGCTCGGCATGCGCACGGTGCTCGACAGCGCCGCGCATGACCTGCGCACCCCCCTGAATCGGTTGCAAGCGGCTGCCGAGGGCGCGATGAGCTCGCTCAACCCAGGTTCAGCGGAGCGGCGCGTTCTGGAAAGAGTGAATACCGAGGTCGATCGCATGCGCAGCACCCTGGATGCACTGCTGCGAATTGCACTCGCCGAGACCGGCACTGTGGCGCGCGAACCCGTGGATCTATCGGAGCTGGTCGCGAGCGTGGTCGAGTTGTACGCGCCGGTGAGCGAAGAGCGCGGCATTGTGCTCGAGAGTTCCGTGTCGCCCGGAGCGCAGGTGTTGGGCAGCCGGCAATTGCTGGCGCAGGCACTTGCAAATCTGCTCGACAATGCCATCAAGTTCACGCCGGACGGCGGTCACATACGCGTTGTGCTGCAGGGGTCCGGCAGCGGGCCGGAAGTGATCGTCGAGGATAACGGGCCCGGCATTCCGGCCGATAAGCGCGAGATCGTGCTGGGACGTCGTGTGCGGCTCGATGAGGCACGGAAATTCCCGGGCTCGGGCCTGGGGTTGTCGCTGGTCGCGGCGGTCACCAAATTACACGGCGCGCATCTGGTCCTGGATGATGCCGGACCGGGTTTGAAAGTTTCGCTGAAGTTCTAGCAGCGAAAGCGTCAATTTAACGACGCTGCAACAAACGCCCAGATACGGGATAAGTCGCTGAATACGCTGAGCAAAGCGTACTGAAGCTCGTCTGGCACAGAACTTGCTCGATTCGATTGCGGCATGTGACCGCGACCTGGAATCGAACTATGGCCGACGAAGTTGCCGACGCTCCTCCACCTCCGCCGAAAAAATCGGGCGGCATCATGGGCACAATTCTCAACGGGACCGGCATCTTCGCGCTGTCCCTGAGCGCCGTCGTGATCGGCGGCTTCATCAATGCCAAGCTGCATCCGCTGCCCGATCTCAAGCTGGACAAGGACGGCAAGATCACGGCGATCGTACCTGTCGTGGTCGCCGCCAAGAAAGACGAAAAGTCAGGCCCCCCCAAGCCCGCCGTGTACTACGCCATTGATCCGCCCCTGGTGGTCAATTTCGAAGATGGCTCCGCGGTGCGCTTCCTGCAGATCAGCATGGAAATCATGGCCCATGACGAGAAGGCCATCGACAGTGTGCAAAAGAACAATCCGGTGATCCGCAACAATTTGCTGCTGCTCATGAGCAATCGCAACTATCAGTCTTTGATGTCGCGCGAAGGCAAGGAGAAGCTGCGGCAGGAAGCACTCACCGAAATCCGCGCGGTGCAAAAGAAAGAAGGCAGTCCGGATGTCGACGACCTGCTATTCACCAGTTTCGTGGTGCAATGATGAGCCAAGAAGCCGCGCGCGAAGCCATCTCCGACGAAGAGGTGGCGGCACTTCTCGAAAAAAACGACAAAGAAGGTGCGAACGCCGTTCGGCCCTATGACTTTTC
>DATMKO010000094.1:0-3595 GCA_035571175.1 Steroidobacteraceae bacterium
GAACGTCGCGCTGCAAGCGCAACTCAAGGAGTTCGCCGATATCGATTTCATCGCCAACTCCATTGTCGGCGCGGTGATGTTTGCGCTGCTGTTTCTCACCGCGAACACCATGATGCAATCGGTGCGCGAGCGCATTCCGGAACTCGCGGTGCTGAAAACGCTTGGCTTCAGCGGCGCGGCGGTTTCAGCCCTGGTTCTGACCGAATCGGCGATACTGTGCCTGATCGCCGCGATCGTGGGACTGCTGCTCTCCTCCGTGGCTATAAAGGGCGTTGGATCGGTACTTGGCGCCGGCACAATTCCGCCGGTCGTGGTTGTCGAGGGGCTGGTCGTCGCCGTGCTGCTCGCGGCCATCAGCGGATTGCCGCCGGCGCTGCGCGCGCAGCGACTGAACATCGTCGACGCCCTGGCGGAGCGTTAAGACATGAGCTCCCTATCGCAGATCGCCGCGGTATCCGCGATGAACATTCGCAGCCTGCCGCTGCGCATCGGCACCTCTTCGGTGGTCGTGATTGGAATCGCCGGGGTGGTGGCGGTGCTGATTTCGGTGCTTGCGATGTCGACCGGTCTGATCAAGACCCTGGAGAAAACCGGACCCGTCAGTCGCGCCATCGTGGTGCGCACCGGCTCGAGCGCGGAACTCACCAGCGTCTTGACCAATGACGCCGCGCTGGCGATCGCGGACTCCGCCGGCATCAAGAAAGGCGCCGATGGACACCCGCTGGCATCACCCGAAGGGCTGTTGATCGTCAACGTGCTAAAAAGAGACGGCACCGAAGCGGTGGCACCGTTTCGCGGCCTCACGCAGACCGCCTTTGCAGTGCACCCTGAAATCAAGCTGGTGCAGGGCCGCTTGTTCCAGCCCGCGGTGGCGGAAATGATCGTCGGCAAATCCGCGGAGCGCTTGTACAAAGGACTGGACGTCGGTTCCCAGGTAAAGCTGCGCGGCACGACCTGGACGGTGGTCGGCATATTTGAAAGCGGCGGCAGCGCGCGTGAATCCGAGCTGGTCGCCGACGCCCAGACGCTCAACTCGGCCTACCGGCGCGGCAACAGCGCGCAGAGCGTGCTGGTGGTGCTCGATTCCCCCAACGGCTTTCAAACCTTCAAAGATGCCATAACCAGCAATCCGCAGCTGCAGGTGGACGTGGCAACCGAGAAGGAATTCGGCGCGCAGCAGTCGGACCGGATCAGCCGGATTCTTTCGCTGGTTGCCTACGTGGTCGGCGGCATCATGGCGGTGGGCGCCATCTTTGCCGCATTGAATACCATGTACTCGGCGGTGAGTGCGCGCTCGCGCGAAATCGCGACGCTGCGCGCCATCGGCTTTGGGCCGGTGCCGGTCGTGGTGTCGGTATTCGTAGAGGCGTTGCTGCTGGCCATGATTGGCGGCGCCATCGGGGCGCTGATTGCCTGGCTGCTGTTCAACGGCCATTCCGTCGACACCAACGGCGGCGGCTTCGGCGGACAGCTGATTTTCGATCTGGCGGTGACGCCGGCGCTGGTAGCCCTCGGCATCATTTGGGCCTGCGTCATCGGCGTGATCGGCGGCTTGTTCCCCGCAATTCGCGCGGCGCGGCTGCCGGTGGCGACGGCGCTGCGCGCCGTCTGATTGCGAGCACGGGTAGTTAAAGCAGCAATGCACGCAGGGTCGCCGCCAATGCTAGCGGCTGATCCACCGGGACGTGGTGGTAGGCGGACGGGATGACAATCGGACCGCGGCCATGGCGTAAAGCCGCGCCGATGCGAACTGCCAGATCATTCGGCACCACGAGGCTGAATTCTCCGCAGATGAAGTCGACGGGCACCTTGATTTGCGCGAACAACTCACCTTCGTAGATCTCTTGCCAGGCGACGCCGCCCATCAGCGCTTCATCGAATTTCCAGACGTATGCGTCGCGTTCGCGCTTCAGCGAATGCTCCGCCAGATGCCGCATGATGCGCGGCAAAAGCGGCGGCTCGTCCGGAACCAATCGAAAGCGACTGCAGGCCGTCTCGAGATCCGGATAGCGCTGCTTTACACGCGGCGTCGGCGGGCGCACGGGTCGGTTGGAGAATCCAATTTTGGAATCGACAACGATGGCTCGCTTGAGATACTGCGGATACCGGTGCGCGGCCAGGACCGCGACGCGTCCCCCAAAGCTGTGCCCTACCAGGGTGACGGCATTTGAGCCTGTCATCTCAAGCATCGCGCCCACCTCGCCGACGAAACTGGCATTGCTGTACTTGGGCTGCGGCGCGCTGTCGCCCATGCCGCCGAAGTCGATGGCAATCACGCGGTATTCGCTCGCGAACCACGGCGCGACGAAATCCCACCAGTGCGCATGACCCAGGAACCCGTGCAGCAACAGCATGACGCGGGAATTGGATGCATCCCCCCATTCCAGATAGTGCGTAGTGTGATCGCCGGTTTTGAGCTGCCCGGAGCGCCCGGGCGAGTCGATCATTCTTTGCACCCAGTCGTCGGCCACGGGCGCGGTCTTTTCTGCGGGCAAACTAAAATACTCCAACGGCGCCGATCGGCCTGCGGCCATTATGCCATCTGCTAAGGACAAGCTGGGGCTGGCTTAGCCAGTGGCGAGGCATTGGTCTAGAATCGCACCACGCTTAAGATCACGGAGATTGACATGCTGAAATCTGTTCCTGCCGCCGGCGGCGCTGCGGCGCGCTATTCCCCCCAAGAGTGGGCCATTCGCGTCGACTTGGCGGCGGCTTATCGACTAGTGGCGCATTTCCACTGGGACGATCTGATCTTCACCCACATCACCGCGAGGGTGCCTGGACCTGAGCATCATTTTCTCATCAACCCTTACGGCATGATGTTCGACGAGATCACGGCCTCCAGCCTGGTGAAGATTGACATGCAGGGCAACAAGGTCGGAGATAGCCCTTGGCCGATCAACCCGGCGGGCTTCGTCATTCACAGTGCGATTCATGCGGCCCGGCACGATATCGAGTGCGTGTTGCACACGCACACGATCAATGGCGTGGCGGTTTCGGCCCAAAAAAATGGCGTGCTGCCGCTTTCGCAGCAGTCGATCTTCGTCCTGGCAAATCTCGCGTACCACGACTATGAGGGCGTTGCGCTGCGCGACGATGAGAAGCCGCGCCTGGTGGCGGATATGGGCAGCAAAAACTACCTGATGCTGCGCAACCACGGCCTGCTCACGGTTGGCGCCAGCGTGGCTGAAGCATTTCAGGCCATGTACGTATTCGAGGCCACCTGCGCGATCCAGTTGCGCGCGCAGTCCGGCGGCGGCGATCTCATTCCAGTCCAGCAAAGCATAATCGACACCGCGATGGAGCAGGCGCGCGTCGTCACCATGAATCAGGGTCCGGGCACGCTGATCTGGCCTGGGCTGCTGCGCCGCCTGGATCGCATCGATCCTTCCTATCGAAGTTGATCTGATCCTGGATTCGCCGCTCGCGCGGCGTTGAGCCTAAGAAAAAGGCCGGAGGGAGCGCCCTCCGGCCTTTAAAGTCTGCGCTACTCGAGAATCGCTATTTAAAGCGGAACTGCACTTCCACGCCGTAGAGACGCGGCGGCGTCAAGCCCCAGGTGGTGCCCTGGTTCGAAAAGCCCGGCTGCGGCGTC
>DATMKO010000095.1:0-5736 GCA_035571175.1 Steroidobacteraceae bacterium
GCTATTTTTTTCGCCGCGCGCTGATCACATTTGGCAGCTGCGCAATCCGCGTCAGCACCTTGGACAGCTGCGGCAGCCCGATAATCGAGAAGCTGATTTGCATGCGCGCGACGTTGTCGCGCTTATCGGTGACCGTGGTCATGCCGCGAATCGAGATTTTCTCGTCCGCAAGCGCGGCGCTCACGTCCCGCACCAGTCCGCGGCGATCGAAGGCTTGCACTTCGATGTCCACCGGCACTTCCCGCTCGCCCTTGCCCCAGGTGACGGCCAGTACCCGCGCCGGCGCCTTCAGGCTGAGGCGCGCCAAGTTGGCGCAAGACTGACTGTGGATGCTGACCCCGCGGCCCACCGTGATATAGCCGGCGATGGGCTCCGGCGGCACGGGTTTGCAGCAGCGCGCATAGGTCGACAGCAGATCGCCGATGCCTTGCACTTCGACGTCCGGCTCGCGCTGGCGCTCTGTTCGTGGGCGAGTATCGGCGTGGGCTTCGCGTGCGTGCTGCAGCCGCTGCACGGCGCCTGCAACCTGGGCAGCGCTCACTTCGCCTAATCCCAAGGCTTCATGCAGCGCTTCGGTGCTGGCCTGCCCGAGTTCGCGCAGCAGCTCCGGGATGGGCGGACTGTTGACCCCGAGCCGCTGCAATTCGCGATCCAACATCGCGCGGCCCTCGATCCTGTTCTGCGCCTCATTCTGCTTGCGAAACCAGGCGCGCACCTTGTTGCGGTGGCGCGGGCTGGCGAGGAAGCCCGATTGCGGCGAGAGCCAGTCGCGCGAAGGCTGGGGTGTCTTGCCGGTGACGATTTCGACCGAGTCGCTGTTCTTCAGTTGATAGTCGAGGCTCACCATGCGGCCGTTGACCTTGGCGCCGCGCGTGCGGTGGCCGAGATCGGTGTGCACTTGATAGGCAAAATCGAGCGGCGTGCCGCCCACCGGAACATCTACGATTTCGCCCTTGGGGGACACGGCGTAGATTCTGTCCTGGAACAGATCGACGCGCATGCGATCGAGAAAATCGCGTGCCTTGTCGGTGCCTTCCGCGGGCGACAGCAGCGAGCGCAGCTCGTTGATTTTGCGCTCATATGCTTGATCGCTTCGGCCCCCTTCCTTGTAGCGCCAGTGGGCGGCCACTCCGCGCTCCGAGTTCGCGTGCATTTCATGCGTTCGAATCTGGATCTCGACCGGCTCGCCGCCGGGGCCGATCACCGCGGTATGAATCGAGCGGTACAAATTGTCCTTGGGCGTGGCGATGTAATCGTCGAACTCGCCGGGAATGAATTGCCACAGGGAGTGAACGATGCCGAGCGCCGCGTAGCATTCCGCGACCGTATTGACCAGAATGCGCGCGGCGCGGATGTCCATCAGCTGCTCGAATGCCAGCTGTTTGACCCGCATCTTGCGCCAGATGCTGAAGATGTGCTTCGGCCGTCCCTCGATGCTGGCTTCGATGCCGGCGCTGTGCAGCTCTCCCAGCAGCAGCGCTTTCAGATCGTCGATGTAACGTTCGCGCTCGGAGCGCCGCACCTTCAAGGCCGCGGCGATGTGCTTGTACTGTGCAGGTTCCAGATATCTGAACGCCAGATCTTCCAACTCCCACTTGACCTGCCACACGCCCAGGCGATTCGCCAAGGGTGCGTAAACTTCCCGGGTCTCCATGGCCAATTTGCGCTGCAATGCCGGCCCGACTTGCTTCGCGGAGCGCATTTTCTGCAGCTGTTCGGCGAGCCGCACGACAACCAGGCGCACATCGCCGATGACGGCGAGCAGCATTTTGCGCAAGTTTTCCGCCTGGGCCGCTTCGAGGCCCCGCTCCGGAGTCCAATCGGGCGGCAGCCCGAAATGGCCCAATTGGCTCAATGCGCGCGCCAGCCGCGCCGCTTCCGTGCCAAAGCGCTTCTCGGCCATTTCCCGTTCGATGAATTTGCCGTCGAGCAGTGGCTGAATCATCGCGGCGATGACCACCTCGTCGTCGGCATCGAGAGTGCGAACGATTTCGGCCACCGCCAAGGCCTGATTGCGCGCCGCTTCGCCTTCCGGCGCCAGGTCCAACTCGCGCACAGCCGCATCGATGGCATGCAGCCGGCTGCTCGCGGTGCGGGTGGTTGCAATGGTTTCCATTTCAAAGCGTCGCGCGGTGGGTTTAAGCGCCTATTGCCGGTATCATACTAGGGCTGTGCCAGTCCCAAAGATCAAACCCATTGCGCGGACTTGAAGTAGCGACCATTCGCGTGCTCGGCATCGATCCGGGGTCGCAGCGCACCGGCTTCGGCGTATTGGACGCCTCCGGACCGCGGTTGACCTATGTCGCGAGTGGGGTCATTCGCACCAGCCAGGCCGAATTTGCCGCGCGGCTGTGCGAGATATTTCGCTGCATGCAAACCATCGTCGCGCAATATCAGCCGCAGGAAATCGCCATCGAAAGGGTTTTCGTGAATCGCAACCCGGACAGCGCCTTGAAGCTGGGCCAGGCGCGCGGCGCGGCAATTTGCGGGACCGTAGATGCCAACGCCAGCATCTATGAGTATGCGACGCGCCAGATCAAGCAGGCCGTCGTCGGCTCCGGCAACGCCGAAAAAGCGCAGGTTCAGCTGATGATGAGAAGCATACTCAAGCTCGATGGGCCGGTTGCCGCGGACGCGGCCGATGCGTTGGCCGCGGCCGTGTGCCACGCGCTTCGCGGCCGGGTGCGAGCCACGATGCTGCGGGCGGGCTTCAGCGGATGATCGGCTTTCTCTCCGGCAGGCTGGCCGCGAAGCAGCCGCCGATGTTGATTGTGGATGTCAATGGCGTGGGCTACGAATTGGAAGCGCCGATGTCGACATTTTACGGACTGCCGGCCGCCGGCGAGCCCGTCGCTCTGTTCACTCACTTGGTGGTGCGCGAGGATGCTCACATACTGTTCGGGTTCGGCACCGACGCGGAGCGCCGGCTGTTCCGCGGTCTGCTCAAGGTGTCGGGCGTCGGGCCGAAAATCGCGCTGGGGATACTCTCGGGCGCGAGCGTCGAGGATTTCTTGCGCATCGTCGAGGCGGAAGACATCGCGATGTTGACGAGAATTCCGGGCATCGGGCGCAAGACCGCGGAGCGAGTCATCATCGAGATGCGCGACAGCGTGCAAAAGCTCGCGATGCCTGCGCCGTCCGGAAGCAGCCCTCTGGGCGCGGGCGTCGCGCAATCCGCGCAGAGCGAGGCGTTCAGCGCGCTGATCGCGCTCGGCTACAAGCCGCCGGAAGTCACGCGGCTGCTCAAGTCGGCGGATGAACCGGGTTTATCGACGACGGAGATCATTCGACGCGCCCTCAAATCGGCCGTCAAGACTTAATATCACGTATGGGAATCGAACAGGATCGCATCATTGCCGGCACCGGCGGCCGCGACGACGAATTGGTCGATCGGGCGGTACGGCCGAAGACGCTCGCCGATTACGTGGGGCAGCCGAATGTAAAGATGCAAATGGACATCTTCATTCAAGCGGCGCGAAAACGCGGCGAAGCCTTGGATCATGTCTTGATATTCGGTCCGCCGGGTCTCGGCAAAACCACGTTGGCGCACATCATTGCGAATGAATTGAAAGTGAATTTGCGTCAGACGTCAGGTCCGGTGCTCGAACGTCCGGGCGACTTGGCGGCGCTGCTGACGAATCTCGAACCGCGCGACGTGCTGTTCGTCGATGAGATCCACCGCTTGAGCCCGGTGGTCGAAGAGGTGCTTTACCCGGCCATGGAAGACTCGCAACTCGATCTGATGATCGGCGAGGGTCCCGGGGCGCGGTCAATCAAGCTCGATCTGCCGCCATTCACCTTGGTGGGTGCCACCACGCGGGCAGGCTTGCTGACTTCGCCGCTGCGCGATCGCTTCGGCATCGTGCAGCGGCTGGAGTTCTACACCACCGAAGAATTGACGAAAATCGTGGTGCGCAGCGCCTCGATTCTGAAACTGCACCTGCAGCCGGATGGCGCGGACCGCATTGCCGAAAGATCGCGCGGTACGCCGCGCATCGCCAACCGGCTGCTGCGCAGGGTGCGCGACTTCGCCGAGGTCAAAGCCGCCGGCATCATCAGCGGCGAAGTGGCCTTGGGCGCGCTCGAGATGTTGGAAGTCGACCCGGAGGGGTTCGATACGCTGGATAGAAAACTGCTGCTGACCGTCATCGAGAAATTCGAAGGCGGCCCGGTGGGTGTCGATAGCCTGGCTGCCGCGATGAGCGAGGAACGCGGCACCATCGAGGATGTCATCGAACCTTTTCTCATCCAGCAAGGATTCTTGATGCGCACCGCGCGGGGACGCGTCGCCACGCGCTCGGCATACGCGCATTTTGGTCTGGCGGCACCCACCGTGGAGCGCGATCTGAATCTGCCGCTGTTCCGGGACGGACAGTAAATGTCCCCGTCCCCGAGCTACTCCCACACATATGCGGTTTATTGGGAGGATACCGACGCGGGCGGGGTCGTGTACTACGCCAATTACCTGAAGTTCATGGAGCGCTGCCGGACCGAATGGCTGCGAGTCATGGGCATCGATCAGATGCGCTTGCTCGCCGAGCGGCATCTGCAATTCGTGGTCGCCAACGTCGCGGTGGATTTTCTGCGGCCCGCGGTGCTGCATGATGAAATTCTCGTCACCGCGGAGCTTGAGCGGCTGGGCGGTGCGACAATACATTTCAAGCAAACGATCATGCGTGGCGACGAGCAGCTGATCGACGCCAAGACTCGCGTTGCCTGTCTTGATTCGAGCACGTTGAAGCCGCGTGCCATCCCCAAGGATCTTTTCGTGGAGTGGCGGAATGCCCAATGACTTGTCGGTTTGGACACTGGTGCTGGATGCCAGTCCCATCGTGCAGGCGGTGGTGGCACTGCTGCTGGCGGCTTCGGTTGCCTCCTGGGCGGTCATTTTCCGCAAGGGTCAGGTCATCGGCCGGTCGCGCCGCCAGGCCGACAAGTTTGAATCGGAATTCTGGTCCGGCGGCGATCTGGCCACTTTGTATCGCAACATCGAGACCAAGGGACGCGCGGGCACCGGCCTGCAAAGCATCTTCGAGTCGGGCTTCGGCGAATTCAGCCGCTTGCGTACGCTCGGCACGCCGATCGAGCAGTTGCTGTCGGGCGCCCGGCGCGCAATGCGCGTCGCTCACCTGCGTGAACTCGACCGCTTGGAGCAGAATCTGGCGTTTCTCGCCACGGTGGGTTCAACCAGCCCCTATGTGGGCTTGTTCGGCACGGTGTGGGGAATCATGACGGCGTTTCACAACCTCGGCAATGTTCAGCAGGCGACGCTGGCGGCGGTGGCGCCGGGAATTGCCGAAGCGCTGATCACCACGGCGGTGGGGCTGTTTGCGGCGATTCCCGCCGTCGTGGCCTATAACCGCCTTGCCGAGCAGGTGAGCCGGTTGGAACTTCGGTTCGACACATTCGTCGAAGAGTTCTCAACCATACTGCAGCGCCACGGGCCGAGCCGGGCGCAGAGCTAAGGCTGATGCCCGCGCCACTTCGACGTCGAAGATTGATGGCCGAGATCAATGTGGTGCCGTACATCGACGTCATGCTGGTGCTGTTGATCATTTTCATGATCACGGCACCCCTGCTCAAAGAGGGCGTCAAGGTCGACTTGCCGGACGCAGGTGCCAAACCTCTGGACGCGGATTTGTTGGCCAAGCACCAACCGCTGGTGGTGACGATCGACGCCCGGGGCCGTTTGTACATCAATTTTGGCCAGAATCAGGATCAGCCCGTATCGGAAGC
>DATMKO010000096.1:0-2938 GCA_035571175.1 Steroidobacteraceae bacterium
TCGAGACGCCGGACGGCGTATTGTGCGAGCTGCACGATCTCGCCAACGATCGACGCGAGACCATTAAGGCTCGGTTTCTTGTCGCATGCTGCGCAGGGCGGAGTAGTGTGCCGCGGGCATTGGGCGTGCGCTGGGAAGGCAAGCCCGTCCTTTCATACCACCTCAATGTCTTTCTCAAGATCAAGGAGCTTTGGACGCGGCACGATAAGGGCAAGGCCGCGTTTTATTTCTTCGTCGACGAATCGGGTAGTGGCCCAAGCCTTATCGAGCTTGACGGCAGGGAATTATGGCGGCTCGGTATCAACACCGGGCAACGTGCCATTGCACCAGAAGATATAAATATTCCCGCGATCGTCGAGGAGTTCATGGGCGCAAATATCCCCTATGAACTCGTCTCGATCCTACCCTGGACTTGCCGCAGCATCGTTGCCGACACGTGGCAGCGAGGCAATGTTTTCCTTGCAGGCGACGCCGTACATCAGCACAGTCCTTCGGGCGGCTTCGGCATGAACACCGGACTTGGCGATGCTGTCGATCTTGCGTGGAAACTTGCGGCGGTGGTCGCGGGTTGGGGCGGGCCCGCGCTCCTCGATAGCTACGAGATTGAACGCAAACCGGTCGCCAGCCGCATCGTGCGGGAAGCGACGGAGAATCAAACTGTGCTTGGTGACCCGGCGACGCGCGCACTCGTCCGCGCCCAAGGCCAAGAGGGCGACCGGGCTCGCCGCATTATCGGCGACGATATCCTACGCAAACGCACGAGAGTCTTCGTATCGGATGGGCTTGTGTTGGGATATCGCTATGAGCCCTCCCCCGTCATCACGCCGGACGGAACGCCGACGCCCGTGGAATCGGTAAGTCAATACGCGCCTACTGCGCGGCCCGGCTCGCGCGCGCCACACGAATGGCTCGCCGAGGGACGCTCGACACTGGATCTTTTCGGCAACGGTTTTGTGCTGCTCGCTTTCGGCAGCGCGGCGGGTGATGCATTGCCGATCGTAGAGGCGGCACGTGTGCGCGGCATGCCGCTCAAAATGGCGGTGGTTGAAGACAGTGCAATAGCCAAGCTTTACGAACGGCGATTCGTGCTAGTACGGCCAGATGGGCACGTTGCCTGGCGCGACGATGCGCCACCCACGGATCCACTAGCACTCATCGATCGCGTGCGCGGCGCTGCTCACTAGTGCATGACCCACCCGAATATTCTCTCATCCCACGGTGCCGCGCGAATGGTTCTGCAGAACTGTGCTTAGATTTCGTTGCCGCATTGCTCCATGAGCAGACCGAGGCGCCGTAATGCGTCGCGGTCGGTGACCACGAACAGTGTAGCCGTCTCGTTTGCCTTGTGGGTGATCCAGTTGCCATGCGGCAAACTGAACACGTCGTGAGTATCCCAGCTCACCGTCTCCTCCCCGACGCGAGACGTGCCGTGGCCCTCGCAAACAAGGCACACTGCATTGCTTGTTGTGCGGAAGCGGATCGTTTCCGTGCCCCTGTCGATCTGCGTCAGATAGCAGTCCATCAGTGGCATGGTCGAACCGCCAGTGATTGGATTGATGTACCGCACGCGTCGTGAGCCGTCCTTCCATTTTGGCGCCGCTCTCACGGCTTCACGCGCCGCAGCCCACGGATAACGAAAGACCGGCGAGAACTGCGGCAACTTATCACTTAGTTCCGGCACGATATTGGGAAAGGCGAATGCGGCGTCATCGGGCATGTTCGGCAGATCGTGGACCGGGCCTGGTTCAAATGCATCGGTGCCGAGATATCGATGTAAGGGCGCGTCGAGTGCGTCGAGCCAGATAATCGGTGCGCTTCCCCGATGGACATGCTCGTGCCAGGTCCAGCCCGGCGTGATCACGAGATCACCTTCCTCCATCGGGCAATCCTTACCGTCCACGATTGTTGAGGCGCCGTTTCCTTCGATTACAAAACGCAGCGCATTCATGGTGTGCCGGTGCGGGCGCGCTTTTTCGCCAGGAAGAAGGATTTGGAGTGCTGTTACAAGATTGGTTGTTGTACCGCCGTCGGCATCTTGATCTGTCAAGGTCAAGACCCGACGTTCCACCGCGGCAGGCGATGCAACTTTCATCGCATCGTCAATCAGGGGGCGGATTCGCTTCCATTGCCAATGGTTCGGCGCTGGCCCGCCGTCGCGTAATTTGTGTGCGATCACACTTTCCCAAAGCGGGTGGAGCTTGGCGGCCTGCCAAGCTTTACGGATCTCAGCATAAGAACGATCGCCAGCTAACGTTGCCTTCGGCATCTCAGTTCTATTCATGGTGTTCCTCCAGGCGCTTCTCCCTACCATAACAAGGTCGTGTGCTGCGCTTGGATTTCTCGTCACCGCTCGGGAGCATGTGTGCACCGCAATGGACGGATTCTGGCTTTCTTTCCGCGCGCTCACTTGCCATCCGGTAGCGTCGAATGCGCCTTACTAACGCTATCACGATGCGCCGCGCTGCGTCACTGCGCGAGGGAGCCGAAACGCCCTCGGGCCGCGTAGCGGCCAAGGTCCAATCGCGGGCGATTGGATGAAGGAATCTTAAAATTCCTCCGTTTCGGCCTCATCCGCCCATCGAAGGCGAGAACGGGTTGAATCGCCTGCTCCTAGTTGATGTCAAAGCCACAACCACAGTTTCCCGAGTCGCAAGGTAATGAAGGACAGTGGGCGCCGACCCTAAAATAGTTCCAAAAGGTGATCATCACGCCGGATACCGCTACCCTCTGCACGACCATCAGATTAGCGATTCGAGTAACCCTTTCGCAGTGCATCAATTGGCGGTCGCAAAGTGTCGCTATGGGTCATGTATGGACGGCGCCCGCGGTGCAAGAGGGAATCTGACTTTTCTGCGAAGTTCGGGTGCGGTCATGTATTCGGCCTGTTTTCGCCTGGAGGCTTGCCCCCATCGCGATGCAGCCGCCATGGCCGCTGGCC